>NZ_JBGQQX010000001.1:0-112373 GCF_045528525.1 Ruoffia sp. FAM 26255
CTTCTAAATTTAAGGTAATATTTAATTGAGCCATAATAATCTTCCTTTCAATGTTTGTCTGTCAACTACATTGTACCAAAGAGATTATTATGGTTTTTTACTTTTACACAATTATATGGGCTTTATCACTGTCACCTCATGACATGTCCTGTTAAACTCCTAATTCCCCTTGTCACCTCATAACAAGTCCTGTTAAACTTTCAATTTCCCTTGTCACCATATGACATGTCCTGATAGAGCTCCAATTCCCCTGGTCACCTCATGACTAGTCCTGTTAGACTTCCAATTTCCACTGTCACCAAATGACAAGTCCTGTTAACAACCAATTTCCCTTGTCACCAAAAGACACGTCCCGTTAAACGTTTAATTTCCCTTGTCACCTCATGACAAGTCCCGTTAAACACCCAATTTCCCTTGTCACCATATGACACGTCCCGCTAACCCAAAATCCCACGTTCCTCTCAAACCCAAATACTAAATTAACACTAAACCTGCACTCATCTATCCTCACGACACACCTCAACCAACACACCCATCAAAAAAACCTTACCAAATATGATTTCTCATACTCAGTAAGGTTTTATTTTATTGCTCAGGCGAACGAGACGATTGCATTGTATAATACAAGCCGCGTGCCTTCATAAGTGTATCGTGGTTTCCTTGTTCAACGATGGAACCATCTTTCATAACTAATATCATATCCGCATTCATGATGGTTGATAAGCGGTGGGCGATAATAAAACTCGTGCGCCCTCTCATCAAGCGATCAAATGCTTCTTGAATCAGAATTTCCGTTCTTGTATCAATCGACGATGTTGCTTCATCTAGAATTAACATTGTCGGAATTGAAACAAAAATTCGCGCGATAGATAATAATTGTTGTTGCCCCGTTGATAACCCAGCACCACCACTTGTTAAGACTGTGTCATACCCATCAGGTAACAATTCAATGAAGCGATGGGCGTGAGCCGCTTTGGCTGCTTTCACCACTTCTTCTCTAGATACGTTTGGATGACCGTAAGCGATATTATCGTGAATCGTTCCACCTTTTAGCCAAGTTTCTTGTAGCACCATCCCGAATTGCTTTCTAACAGATTCGCGAGTAAAGTCGGTAATCGGCTCATTATCAATTAAAATTTGTCCTTGATCTAAGTCATAGAAACGCATCAGTAAATTAATTAATGTTGATTTACCAGCGCCCGTAGGCCCAACAATTGCTACCGTATCACCTGCTTTAACTGATAAAGTTAAGTCAGTAATCAGCTCTTTATCTTTTGTATAACTGAACGAAGCACGATTAAAGTTTACTTTTCCATCGACATTACTTGAATCAATCAATCTATGTCCAGTTTCTACCTCTTCTGGCTGATCGATAATTGTATATAGTCGATCCGCACAAGCCAGAGCACTTTGAATTTCCGCGAGCACATTTGAAATGTCGTTAAATGGCTTCGTATATTGGTTCGCATAATTTAAAAATGTCGTTAACTCTCCCACAGTAAACGTTCCATTCACAATTCGAACGGCTCCTAAAAATGTTAACGCTGCGTATATCAAAGCATTAATAAAACGCGTTCCTGGGTTAATTGTCGACGAGTAAAAGATTGCCCACTTGGACTTTTCACTATAATCAGCATTGAGTTTAGTAAAAGTTTCCGTCGCTTCTTCTTGAGAATTAAACAATCTAACAATATCAGCTTGTTGAATATTTTCCTCGATAAAATCCGCCTGTTCCCCACGTGCCTTCGTTTGTTGGCGGAAAAGTGAGTAGCTTTTCTTTGCAATAAAACGTGAGATAAATAATGAAATCGGCGTTAACACAACAACAAGTAACATCATGGTTAAATCAAGTTGTGCCATTGTAAAGATAGTGATGAAAATAGTTAATATACCAATGAAGAATTGATTGAAAATCATAATCAACCCATCACCTAATTGCTCGGTATCTGTGGTAACTTGACTCACTAAATCTCCTGTACTGCGTTGATCTATATAATTTAAAGACAATGAGTGAACTTTTTCAAGCACACGGTTACGAAGCGATTCTATAACTTCATATGTAATTTTGTTGAATAAAATTGGGTTAACCCACTGAACAATCGCATTGAGTCCAATCACAATTCCCATATTCATAAGCGTTGGTAATAAGACATCAAAGTTCACTTGCCCTTCACCAATCGTCTGGTTAACGGCTTGTCCGATTAAAATTGGGAGGTAAACAGTCAATCCTACTTGGATAACTGTTGATATTAACGAAAGAACAACAAGTAATTTGTGTCCAGAAAAATCAGAAAATAATCGTTTCAAAATACTTGAACTGCTTTTATTAGTGTTCTCCATTATCCGCTACCTCCTTCACATTTTGTGATGCATAAATCTCTTGGTACACAGGGTTATTTGCCAGTAACTCTTCGTGGCTAGCATAGCCAATTTGTCTTCCTTCTTCTAAGACCACGATATTATTTGCCTGTTGTAAACTATGTGTTCTTTGAGAAATCATAATTATCGTACAGTCGTTATACTTTTCTTTCAGCGTTCTTTGAAAATTTGCTTCAGTAACATAATCCAAGGCACTCGTTGAATCATCAAAGATTAATAATGATGACGGTTTAATTAGTGCTCGTGCAATCGTTAGACGTTGTCTTTGACCACCAGAGAAATTACGTCCAAAAGTAGCGACTTCTTTATCCAAACCTTCTGGATATGAGCGAACAAAGTCCAATGCTTGTGCATCTTCTAGCGCTTGCCACATCATCTCTTCCGTCGCTTCAGGATTTCCTAATAATAAGTTACTTCGAATTGTTCCTTTAAATAATGCAACATTACTTGGAACAACACTTATATTCTCTCTTAAGTCACGTTTTGAATCCGTATTAAAGTAATCTTCTTGGAAGAAAACGCCACCCTCTTGGGCATCATAAGTTTTTGTAATTAATTGAAGTAAGGTTGATTTACCAGAACCAGTACTACCGATAATCCCAACAAAATCGCCCTCTTTAATTGAGAAATCAATATTTGATAGCGATGGTTTCGTTGCATTCGGGTATGTAAAAGTCACATCTTGAAAACTTAAAACTGTATGCTTCTCTTCATTTTGCTGGCTATTATTCTCAAACACTTCAGATTCTAGTGGCTGTTCAAAGACAGTCACTACACGTTTAGCACTTGAGTATGCTCGGTTTAATTGTGTAATGACAAATGCAATCTTCACTAATTCCACTAAGATAGCCAATAAATAATTCACTAAAGCGACTAGCTGACCTTGGGTCAATGATCCGGAATTAATAAAATTCCCACCTTGCCAAAGAACAATAATCAAAGCAACATTCACCACTATATAAGTGAGTGGATTAGTGAAAGCATTAATGAAACCTACACGAATTTGGTCGGTAGTGACGTTTTTGTTTTGAGCTTTAAATTCATTCACTTCACGGTCTTTTTGCTGAAAAGCGCGGATCACACGCATACCCTTCATTTGTTCTTGTGTTAATGTCACTAATAAATCAAATTGCTCTCGTATTTGTGTATATAATGGATTGGCAAAATAAATAATAGCACCTACTACAACAAATAAAATGGCAATCATAGCTAAAAATATAAGTGTCATTCGTCCATCAATTTGTGCGGCCATAATTAAAGAACCAAATACAATAAAAGGTGAACGAAGGAATAAGCGGAAAAATGTATTCAATCCACTTTGAATTTGGAACGTATCACTTGTTAATCGAGTGACAATACTCCCGGGAGAAATCGTTCCATATACTTCTTTTGGTAATTGTAAAACAAATTCAAATAAATCATTGGTTAAATTTTCAGCAAAACCTACAGCTGCTTTTGCTGATAGAAACTGTGCTGTAATTGAAAAGGCTAGCCCAGCTGCAGCAATTCCAAACATCACCAAAATATATTTGATAATATTTGCTACATTTCCAGTTGGGATGGCAACGTCAATAATTAATGCTACAATCATTGGGACTAGCAATTCTAAAACTGCTTCGACTAATTTCATTAAAGGTCCGAAGATACTACTAAGCTTGTAGCCTTCAAAATATCTAAATAATCTGCTCATATTATTCCTCTACTTTTTCTTTATTCTCGATCGGATACGATACTATTAAACAATTTTTGTTGTAAAGTTGATACTGGTAGGGATTCTAGCTCTTGAATGCTTACCCATTTGAAGTCTTCCTCATTCAAATCTGCTGTCCCATCTAGTAAAAATGGTATCACTTGTACTTGCCAAATCCGATGTGAGAATACATGCTTCACTTGTGCGAATGTTGGCAAGAGTTCAAAGCCTTCTTCTTCATCCAATATCAATGATCGGTCTAGCTTTAATTCACTGATATCAATACTTTCATCTAAATGATTCACTAAAGGCTCTATCAATTCAGAACTCGTCGCGCCTTCCATAACTACATTCACTTCAACCATTGGAAAATGCCACAGACCCGTCAAAAGTTCTTTGTCATTATGTTTGCGCATTAACCATTCACCCTTATGATTTCGTATCGCATAGGCGATTCGGTGGTGTTTGGTTGCTTTTGTTTTCTTTTTCTTTACTGGGTATAGATGACTCGTATTATTCTGATAAGATTGATCAAATTCTTTGATTGGACTATCTTCAGGTTGGTAATTTGTTGGCGTCATAATGGTGGCACCAATATCCATCAGAGCTTGGTTAAAGTCCCCTGGCCTTTCCGGATCAATTAACTGATATAAGATTCCAGTGAATTCATTTTTCGTCTTATTTAAAGTGATATCACGGTCTATTTCAAATAAGCGAGCTACAATCCGCATTAAGTTACCATCTAACGCGGGTTCTGGAAGATTAAACGCAATACTACCAATCGCACCGGCGGTATATGGACCGATACCTTTCAATGAAAGTAAGCCCTCCAAGGTATTAGGCATCTCCCCATTAAAGTCAGCCATCACTTGTTGGGCTGCAAATTGCATATTACGTACACGTGAATAATAGCCTAAACCTTGCCATAGACCCATTAATTCAGACTCCTCCACTTCAGCTAAATCTCTTATTGTAGGTAGTTCTTTAATAAATCGTTCGTAATAAGGTATAACTGTGTTGACTTGCGTTTGTTGCAACATAATCTCACTAACCCAAATATAGTAAGGGTTCTTCGTTTGTCGCCAAGGTAAGTCTCTTTTGTTCGCATCATACCAATCTAATAATTGAGTTCGGAATGCTTTTATCTTTTTTTCATTCCAATTGATTAGATACTGTTCGATTAACTTTTGTCTTTTGTTCGTCATTTAATCCACTTTCTATTCATTCATTTCGGCTTCGTTATCTTCAAGCCAAATTTTAATCATTTCATAGTCAAAGCCTTTACTAAGTAGACTTTGAATCATCTTTTGTTTTAAATCATAGCCGCTAAATCGGCGTTGATGTTTTCTTAAATACTTGTCTGCTTCTTTTTCTAACATATCTGCTTGATCATCTTCAGCATCATCAAAGGTTAATTCACTCATATGTTGATTCACTAAATCTTTGTCAAAGCCTTTGGTGAGTAGATGAGTATACAATTTATTACGCATCATTTTGGGTGGCAATGATTTTTTTGTTCGGATGAATTTATCAATGAGTGTTTGGATATTCTCGCTTTGTTCTTCTTCTGGGTACTCGTCCATTGCATCTAGAATTGTCATTTCATTGATCCCCTTTTTGACTTTCAATTCATTTTGAATAATGTTTGGTCCCTTAGATTTTAGTGTGTAATTTGTTCGGACATAGCTTTTTGCATATTCCAAATCATTTAAATAGCCTTGTCGAATTAGGCGATCCAAGGTATTCTCAATCACTTCTTCTGAAGGTGCAATTGAATCCTCTTCTTTTTCTTTTTTATCTCTTTGCTTATGTAAATAGTCGCGCATTTCTTTGATCGATCGCATTCCGTAAGATAAATAATTAATCGCAGCAGAGTATAATTTATGATCATTCTCTGCTGATTTAATCTTATCTAATAAGTTTTGATCCACTTCTTGGTCTTTACGCAAAGCGTATTCGATTAGAATTTCTTGATCGACACCAATAAAAAACTCGTCATCAACGAAGATTGAATAACGATTTGCTTGTTTCTGTTGTTGTGCAATTTTTGTGATTTTCATACGTCTTACCTCACTCTACTTTCTTTTATTCGATAAGGTATATTGGTACTCATACATAAATGGGTTGTTTCAATAAATTTATAAATAAATTCGAGTTGAGTTTTAATCGAATATTTATGTAGTTCCATTTCCATTGAATAATTGTGGAGTACTTTTTGAAAGTTTGTACATTCTCTATCATATTTAAAATATAATTGATATAATGGCTTGTCCTTATCATCAATGGATATGTAAATTGTATTGGCATCCTTGCATTCAAAGGCAAATACTAAATATATATATAACAATGTCATGAAATCACTCCTTATTAAAATTTAATTATATTTAAATAGTGATTACTCAATTTCTATGTTACCATATTTTGGATGTCTCTTAACGAATTATTTAACAAAAGGTGGGTGATATCTTTATGAGAAAGAAACATAAAAAAATAGTTGAAGTAGCAACAACAGCAGGTAGAATTATGCTAGAGTCTCATGCTGAAAGTTATCGAGTTGAGGATACGGTTCGACGTATTCTTCAAACTAGTGGGCTTTCTAACACGGAAGTCATCACAAATACGACAGGTCTATATGTTACTTTAGATGATTCAGATCCTGAAATCGAAGGTATTACGTTAGTCCGTCGAATAACAGACCGCAGTAACCAATTAAATAAGATTTACCGAGTAAATAATATTTCACGTCAACTGACAAGTGGTCAAATTACGATTGATGAAGCAGCTGAACGTCTCGAGGTGGTAGATGATTCAGATTACACGGTATTTAGTAAAGATTTGGCAACAGTTATCTTAGTGGTTGCCTTTGTTGTTCTTTTAGGTGGAGGTTTTTGGGATAGTGTCTTTTCAATCTTTACTGGCTTACTTGTAGCTTATTCACGTATTTTAAAAGACTTATTCCATTTGAATGGCTTTATTTATGGCGTAGCATCAACCTTAGTGACTGCATTTTTAACCAATGTAATTGCTTCAGTTGTTCCACTTGATATATCAACTGATGTTATTATCATTGGTGGTTTAATGCCTCTATATCCGGGGACAGCTGTGACCAATGGCCTTCGGGATATGTTGAAAGGAGATTATATCTCTGGTGTCGCTCGTGTCGCTGACGCGATTGTTATTGCACTGAGTTTAGCAATTGGAGTCGCAATTGGCCTTTACTTTTACGGGGAGGTTACATCATGGTTGGTATAATTATCCAAGTTATCGGGTCATATGTAGCCACAATCACAGCTGCCATTACGCTCGAAGCACCTAGATCCCTCATCTTTAAGACGGGTTATGCGGGAGCAATAGGCTACCTTGTATATCTTCTATTGGCAAACCCAATGGGTCCTGCTTTAGCAACATTTTTTGCTTGTAGTGTTGTATCATTAATTGGCCAATTCTTCGCGCGTCGTTTTAAAGCACCGGTAACCATCTTTTATATCCCAGCCTTTTTCCCATTTGTGCCTGGGTCTGCGATTTATCAGACAGCTCTTTACTTTATTCAAGGAGACTATGATCTAAGTAATTATTATCTCATACAAACTCTTTCAATCGCTGGAGCGATTGCTTTAGGTGTATTTTTTACAGATTCAATCTTAGAGATATACATGCACGTTCGATTCAAAATGTTAAACATGAGAAAATAAGCAAAAAAGCGTCAGAATTCGATTTGGAATTCCGACGTTTTTCTTATGTTTACTTTATTTCTTGAAAATGACTGCGCTTAAACCAGCTAATTTAATTTGTGTTGAAGATAACATTTCAATGCCTTGTGGTTGCATTAAAGGTTCAGTATCAACCCGATCCTGATCGTCAATCACTTGCGCCAATTCAACTTCTTCCGGTAATGTGAACGTACGACTACGTTTGTTTCCATTAATCACTATAATATACTCGTCCCCTTGAGTTCCTCTCACTTTATAAGCAATCGCAACGTCACGTTCACGAATTTCTGGAACATTTAATAGTTGAACATTTGTATCAATGAGTTCTTTATCCGCCAATCTAAAGGCATCTGTTGAATGACGGAGTTGAATTAAGCCGCGCATATGCTCCATCGTTGTATTCTCAATTGAGTAACCATTCACTCCTCTAACTTTTTCCCATTCAAACTTGTTAATCGCATCGGACGAGTCATAAGAGTCATGAATAAAGTATGGATACTCAATCGGGTCTCCATTTTTATCAGTAAAGTAAGTAGAATTATCTGGAATATCGCCCCACTCATCTACCATGGTTTTAAATTCTGGGTGCTTAAATTGTTTGGTACGACCGTATTCTTGCCCGGCATGGATAAATGCTGTCCCTTGTGAAGTTAAAACGATTAAATTACCCAGACGTATGCGTTGGTGTATCTCTTCCACATGGATATTTGGATCTTTATTAATCGATTCTGCAATCACGTCGTGTAAAGTTAAGTTATCATGTGCTTCAATATATTGGACGACATCACCTGGTTGGTCCGCTTCGAAATTATGCGGTTGCCCTTTAATATTATCGAAAATCTTCTGCACATTTCGGCGCCCGCCAGTAATAAAGCGTGGCTTCCCTTCACTTTGGAAACCAGATTTTAATTCGTCTCGGATTTCGTCTGAGAATGAGCCAACAGCTTCTGTATCTGACATCCATAATTGATCCGCTGCTTGAACGTCTTCAGCACCTTCATCTCCAGCGTACGTAATCCAACCTTCACCGATCATTAAGATATTTGGATTAATTTTGGCTGTTTCTTCATAGGCTAATTGAACTGTTTCTGCATCTAAATCCCCCATCATATCAAATCTAAAGCCATCAACTTTAAATTCTTCTACTAAGTACTTTAATGAGTCAACAATCAAGCGACGTGTCATATAGTGAGTACTTCCTAAACGTCCGCCACCAAAGTTAGTTCTTGATGTCCCATCTGAATCCATAAAATGATAATACTCAGGTTCTAAATCTTCAAGAATATGGAGCTCTGCGGTGTGATTATACACGACATCCAGTGTTACCGCCATTCCTCTTTCGTGGATTTCACTCACAAGTTCTTTAAACTCTCGAATCCGGGATGAAGGGTCTTCGGGGTTAATTGAATACATCCCTGTTAAAGCGAAATAATGCATTGGATCATAGCCCCAGTTGTAGTTCGTCCAAGCTGATTTATATTCTAAGAAGCGTTCACCCGTCTCATATTCATTCGCATGATAGTAACTTAAGACAGGCAGTAACTGCACATGCGTGACACCAAGCGACTGAATATAATCCAATCGTTCCGCCATCGCTTCAAACGTTCCGAAACGGTGGTGTAGTTCATCCTTTATTGATGGATCTGATGTAAAGTCCCGCACGTGAACTTCGTAGATTACAGCATCTTCTCTTCGTTTATAGTTTTCAACTTTAGCAAAGTCTAATTTTTGCCCAATGTTCTCTGGTGCAACAATCGCGGCTTTGGCAATATACGATGCTTCGTCGTGGCTATTCCAAGTACCCAGTGATTTAGCGTAAGGATCCAAGGCTAAGACGGTCTCACTATCACGGTTAATTTGGTAATGATAACAATAATTATTGAAATTATCGATACCAGACACTGTGTCTTGATTCAATGTCACTTCCCATAAACCTTTGTCGTGTGAATTCATTTCCACTACTGCGACTTGTTTTTCTTGATTGTCTTTATCATACAATAATACTTGGACCGATTTAGCGCTCGGTGACCATAATCTTAATACAGCTGTCCCATCAGAATTTAATACTGGACCGAGAGGCCCATCGTAAGCAAAGTGTTCATCTTTCTCTTGCCAAGTGAGACTTGTTGTCAATCTTTCTGTCATAAACTTCCTCCTACATTGCGTTTGATATCAAAAAAGCCAGATAATATTGAAGGTTCTAATTAGCGATCGTCCTCAATACTATCTGACTGTGAGTCCATTCTATATTAAATAGATACGATGTTTTTATCTTCGCCGTTAATATATGCCATTACGTTGTCAAAGGCAATTTGAGCACGAAGGACCATTGCTTCATTTGTTAAGTAACCAACATGTGGTGTTAACAATGCATTTTTTGCATGAAGTAACGGGTAATCATTTGGAATTAGTGGCTCCATGTCGAAGACATCAATACCAGCACCAGCGATTTTTCCTTCATTTAAAGCATTTGCTAAAGCTTCATTATCAATAATCGGTCCTCTAGCTACATTAATTAAGATAGCTGATTCTTTCATATTATCCAGCTCTCTTTCACCGATTGTGTGCTTAGTATCTTCAGTCATTGGAAGATGGATTGAGATAATATCACTTTCTTTAATCAGTGTATCTAAGCTTACATATTCAACACCCGCATCAATCGCTTCTTGTTTCTCTGAGCGGTTATACCCTAAGACTTTAGCTCCGAAAGCTTTGAATAGTTTTGCTGTATGAATTCCAATTGTCCCGGTACCAATAATACCGACTGTTTTTCCATGAATTTCTTGTCCTTGAATTAATCCTGGAAAATCGTCGCCTTTACGGACATCTAAGTCTCCTTGTTTCACTTCACGTAAAACATTCAGAGCTAAACCAATAGATAATTCTGCGACTGCTTGAGTAGCATAACCCGATGCATTTGCGATTTTAATGCCTTTTTCTTTAGCACTAGCGTTATCTACATGGTCTACCCCTGTAAAAGCAACATCGATAAATTTAGTTTTGTCTAATTTCTCAATCACTTCTTTAGGATACGGATTGTTGGCAATAATCACCACTTCAGAGTCTTTACTACGCTCATATAATTCATCTGGATCTGTTGTTTTTGTTTCATGATAGACAAACTCATGGCCTAAATCTTTTAATGGCTGTGCCAATTCTTCAATGTATTCCTTTGGTACACGTAATGGTTCTAATAAGCTAATTTTCATAATATCCTCCAATAATTCAATATTAATAGTTTAAATGATTTAAGGTAACGCTTGCAAGTATTATTAATAGAATAAAAAAATCTTCTTAAAACCAACTTGCCTGGATCAATGTATAATAGAATATAGTATTAATATACCTAAGATGAATTTTATTACGATTGATGGTATGGGTGACCCGAATGAATTAGACGGGAAAGATCAGTCCGCAGTAAAACAAGTATATAGCCTACACGATTCGGATGAGTGACCGAAACGGCTAAACAATTGATGATTTCTTTGTTTTTATTGTTCCACCGCTTGATGGATATTGGTGGGAAGTCAGTATACATGGTGTAGTTCCATCTAGAAAAGAAGATTTTCAATGGATTATGAAGTTGCGAATGCCAGAATATTTCATACCTCAAGTCTTTGAACGGGCTCAAAATGAAGGTCTAAACAAAAAGAAAATCAACACTTCAAACGTGTATCTTACAACGATAACTGAAGGTTTAACTGTTCAATTGCTTCATATTGGACTCTATGATAATGATGTGCAGTCTATGTCTAAGATGCATGACTATAACAATCAAGAAGGCTCTCATTTAGATATCAATGACATCAGGCATCATCATGAAATCTATTTGTCAGTTACACGAAAAACAGATTCCGACAAACTCAAAACTATCTTAAGACATCCAATCGAAAAGAAATAAAAAAAGTCTGAGGCGCCCGCTGCGTCTCAGACTTTTAGACTTATAATCGGCGTAATACCGCATTTAATACATAATGTGAAAAATAATATACTGCTTTTGGTAATGGTAATCTCTCTAAATTATAATAAGTATTCCACGTCCGTTTCAAAGCACCGATTCGGTCACTTGAAATCGAACCTTGAACTTGACGATAATAATTATGAACTTCTTGTAAGCCATATGCTTTAACTTTTCGTTCACGCATTAACATTAACCACGTTGCTGTGTCTTGCCCTTTTCGAACAAGAGGCATACGGAAATCTCCAATTAATTCGCGATCAATGACGACCGTCGAACAGGCAATCGCTGTATTTTTTAATAGCTCGGTATACGAGAAGGAAGCCGGTACATTGACGCGGTCTTTTAATACCTCACCTAATTCGTTGATTAATGCTAAGTCTGTATATGTAAAACCAACCTGTTTTTCTTGCATAAATACAAGTTGTTCTGTCAGTTTCGACTCCGACCAACAATCATCACTATCAACGAAAGCAATATATCTTCCTTTGGCATTCTCGATTCCAGTATTACGTGCCACGGCTGCCCCACTGTTTTCAGCTAAATTAATTAATTTAATTCGCTTATCTTCTTTAGCAAACTCTTCAATAATTTCAACCGAACTGTCTTGGCTACAATCATTAACTAAGATCATTTCCCAATTGGTGTAACTTTGTTTAATAACACTGTCAATGGTTTCACTAATAAAGCGTTCTGCATTATACACCGGTGTGATAATGGATACTAAACCTTTTTCAAAAGTTGGCAAATTTTAGCCTCCTTAATTAATAAACGTGAACTAATTTCAATGGCACATTGTATAAAGTCGCCATTGTCATTTGGTCTTTTAACCAACGTTTTTCTGTATGATTCGCTTGGACGACAATCACAATTTGTTTTGGTGGCTGTTCATCACTTTTAATTTCTTGTAACTTCGAGATAAATCGTTCTGATAAATCATTTGTATTTTCAAAGTCCTCAGATAAAGCACTTTGAGAAACAATCCAACGTAAGTTAACTGCTGGTATACGAATTGCGTCTTGAACATTATACACAGCATCTTCATGGCTACTATGAACAAGTATATGTTGGTCATCTAAGTCCCATGCATATTCAAAGGCGTAATTAATCTTGCTCTTACGTAATCTTTGTAAGAAGACAATCCCACTTATAAGAATCAGACCAACAATGAATCCTAAGGCCCCATATACAATTAATGACCTTGCATTATTTGAATGATATACACTCAATGTTTTAACCGTTGGTAAACTTAGATATTCTTCAGTATCCAATACTTCACCAATCACAGGTTCTAAAGTGATATCTACAAATTGGTTATCCATAAAAGGAATTTCACCTGAAGCTAATAAGTCACGGTAGGCGTTCGCTATCGCTAAATTTTCTTCGGCTGACTTCCCAGCTAACACTCGGAAGATAAAAACCCCGGAAGCATTATCTCTCACCGCAGAAATGGATCCACGAAACGTTGGTGTTTTAAATAACTCTAATGTTTTTTCACTATCAATTGTTTCTTGAAATTCAATTCCTGTTGCTTCTTCAACTGCTTCGACTACTTGAGGTGTTGTAAAGTAATCATCAAATAAATGTGGATTAGAGAAGATTTGACCATCTTCAATCGTTACCACTGCTTTAAATGAACTCGGTTCTTGAGTATAAACCTCCTCAAGGTAATCTGCAGCCTCTTGGCGGTCAGATAATAAAATATCCGTGATAAAATAACGTGCACCGACAGTAATCACAGATATAACTAAGGCGCCAATTAATATCCTTACGACATTATCTTTAAAAAATCGCCATAACTCATTTATTATTGTTGCTAAACTCATATTCATACCTCATTCTTTTTTGGTTTCGTGACGTTCTTCATTTCCATTAACTTCACAAAGCTAATCATTATTCCAAAGTAAACCCAATGCCATTCAATCAACATGTTATTCGCACTTGTGATACTCGCAAAGATATATACAACTAAGAACGATATAAAACTAATTGCAATTTGACGAATGACTTTTGATTCATGATGACGGAGTCGGTTTAAAGCTTGGATTAATAAGCCATAACTTACAACGTATAGGACAAATACTATGACACCATAACCGACTAGTATCTCAAGCCACCAGTTATGAATGTTTGTAAATTCATCAATCGGTAAGAACGGCGACATATCCATCCATGTTTCAATATTCCCAGCTCCCACTCCAAATCCGAAGGTTTCTGCTAGGAATAATAACCCATTTCGCCATAGGTTAATTCGGCGTGAATCGCCTGTATTATAGAAATCGCCACCTAGATAAAACAAGTGCGAGACCATATCATTTAGCGATGGAACAAATATAATCAAGCCAACGATAAGGGCTAGACCGATACCTATCGCGCTTAAGATATACTTTCTTTTTATATCCCAATTAAATTGTAATAGTATAACCATAAAAAAGAAAAGTACGAAACTCAGTAAAATCATTCGTGAATCACTTCGATAAATTAAATATGCTGTTAATAGTATTGGAATCACATATAAATATCGTCGAATCGAGTGACGATTGAGATTCAGCATAATTAAATTTACTGGCAAGTATGCGAGTAATAAAGTTGCGTAATCATTCTGATTTGTAAAGGTCGTTACCGGTATACGAGATGATGGCTGAGTAGCAAAGGTATTGTTCTTATCTAACGCTTCTAAATTAGCGAAAACATAGTGATTCGTAAGAATCTCATAAAAACCCCAAAGTGCTAAAAATGTCATCATAATCCAAACTGTCTTAATCAGAACTTTCCAAGTGACTAAATCATTCGTCCACAAGTACAAACCAACTACACTGCTTACACCTAATGTAAGCAAGAACATTGCTTGGAACCAATTCATCACATCAATCGTCCAAATGACTGACACTGCTCCCCAGGCCCACCAAAAAAGATAAATACCTGTAATGACGGTGGCTGTATTATTCGGGATGATTTTAATATTTGGATCTTGCTTGAGTATTTGATAACCAAAGATGGCTATCATACCAATCACCAGTAAACGATAAATCGTAATTTGTGCTACCGGTGTCGGAATCGCTAATATCTCCGTCCCTAAAAAGACCGAAGCAACGATCAGTATTAAATATTTTCGCAAATTGTTCACCTTCTAACTTTTAAGTAAAATCCCATTCTCCAGGATGATTCTTAATTTCTAGTGCTGTTTTAATGGTTGGTATTTGGACAACTAATGCCAATAGACCTAAACCAATTGTAATGAAAATGCTGTAATCCAATAAATATAAATTAATTAAACCAGCAACAATCATAATTAACATTGTAATAATTTGTTTCTTTTGTCCAAAGTAAAAACCAGTCCGACTTGAAAAATACGTTCTTGCAAGATAGAAAACAACATAGGCTGCGGTTGAAGCTAATGCGGCCCCTCTGAAACCAATAAATGGAGTCAGGGATAAGTTAATAATGACACTTACTACTAAGGACATAATACTTACAAAGATATTATAATGTGTTTTTCTTGAAAATACGATTCCCAATGTCGTTGTTTCAGACAAAGTATACATAATATGAGGAAATGCTAAGAGCCCCATAATGTATTGAACATCTACATATTCACCATCTGGACTTAAGATTAATGAGATTGGATATCTTAAGACTAAGATAACGAAGAATAAGCCAGATAATAAGAATAAGATAATATCACTAATAAATTTATAGTGTTTCATCGATTTATTCTCTTCGTACCAACGATAGGCTGTCGGAATCCAAAAACTCGCAAAGGCCGTCTTTAAAATTCCGATAATGCTTCCGATTTTACTCCCTGCTTTATAAATTCCGATATCCGTTAAACTTGAAAACTCAGTCAAGACGATAATATCAATGGAGTTAAGTGCAGCAGCTAAAGAGCTCGCAATCATAATCGGTGTTCCAAAGAGGAACATTTTCTTAATTAATTTTGGATCAATTTGAAAACCGCGAAAATCCAATAAATTTCTGTAACGTGCAAATAAGACTAAGTCGGCTAAGATTTGACCAAAAATCAAACCATAAACAACGGCTCTAAAGTCTCTCACTCCAGCGAAAATCATTCCCATAGATACAATAAAGTTTCCAACTTTAAGTAGTAAACTATAGGACGAAAACTCGACGGCTTTTTCTTGCATTCGTATACTTAAAAGTAAAAATCTCTCTACAATCGTTGCTAACACCCAAACTCCAGCGTACCAAACGATGTAGTAGTAATCCCCTGATTGGAACAGCCATTCAGAAAATGGAACTGAAAAAAATGCTGACACTGCAACAAGAAACACACCTAACATTAAAGGTAGAAGCATCGCTTGTTGCATCAAGTTCCTTTTATTATCCATATGGTTATATTCGCGGGTAAATGCTTGATCCATCCCAATATATATAAAATTGGGGATTTGTAAAATTAAGGTTTCGAATGTTCCCGCTCGACCATACTCCTCAATTGGGAGTGCGTTTGTAAATATGGGGAACAAAATCAAAGAGATGGCTGCGCCTAAGATTGGTCCTAAGCTAAAGCCCGCTAACCTTTTCATAAATTGTTTCATTATTTATATCACCTTTAATAATTAGTGTATTGAGCTATCGATGTTGCATATAGCTTAGCCGCTTGAATATTAGTGTAATTATTTCTCTCAAGTGCCATTAAGCGCTCACTTGGATCTACTTTACTTTCTCGAGATGCTTTAAGCACTTCTTTTAACCAATCACTTGGCGCTGCACTTAAATTAACTCGATACAATAAATCGATCCCCAACTCCACTTCCATTGGAATTGTATGTGATAAGACGACGGGTACGCCTGCAGCTTGGCTTTCGATGGCCGTAGTACCTAATCCTTCGTTAATTGACGGGAAGAAAAGCACATCCATGACCGGAAATAACTCTGCAATCGGTGAGATACGTCCAACTAATTGAACATAATCATCTAATTGATTCACTCCAATTCGCTCTTTCAACACTTCTTCAAGTTCTCCACTACCTGCGATAATGAACTTCATATTTAATTTCTTTAGTTTTGCTATTTCAGCTACTTGTAAAGTTAGGGCATGATTTTTAATTGGTGCAAGTCGTCCTACTTGTCCAACGACTATGGTATCCTTTGATATTCCATAGTGTTCCCGTCCCTTTTCACGAAAGTTATTTTCTTCTTCCGATTCAAATATAAAATCATCAGGCTCAATACTATTCGGTATGATAATCATGTCTTTTCGGTCGATTTTGTAACCGAAAAGCGCTTGAACAGCATCGCGACTGCATCCAACAAATTTAGCAGAGACAGTTTGGTTAATCATCTGGTTAAGATAATGTAAAAAGCGTTGTGCGACACTTAATTGATTGTCATCGACATAATGATGGGCATGAATAATAAATTCAGCCTCACTTTGGAAGTTACTAATCGTTTTGTAAGCTAAAGCACGGTAGCCAGCTATATGACAATGGATAACATCATAATGATATAACTTAATGACACGTGAGAATGATTTGTAAAACTGTCTCCATCCTTCTTTTTTCGGATTCTTGATTTGATACACATCGCCACCTGTACGACGAATGGCTTCAACAAATTCTGGTGGACATGGCCCGTAAGTTACCACATCAAATACAATTCCAAAGCGGTGAATCTCTGTTGCTAAATTACGGATAAATGTTGATATTCCACCACCATGACTACTCATAATATGAAGAATACGTTTATTCACTTTTTGGCTCATCTTAATGATCCCCATCCTTACATCATTCTATAAAATTCTGAGCACTTTGACTTATCTATTATTAAAGTGGACTCTATAACGCGATGAAACACCCACAATGATAAGATTTAATCCATCGTGAGTGTTGTCGTCAGCGTTTTTTTATTCGGGTATTAGCAATTAACTAATACTCGAATCATTTGTTCTTGAACTTTGTCCTTCATTCGCTTGGGTAGAATTTGAAGCTTCTTCAGAATAACTACCTTCTTGTTCATTCCCACCGTCATCATAATTTGGTGCGCTAGAATCAGGTGATTCAGGTGATTCAGGTGATTCAGGCACTTCCGGCTCTTGAGTTTCTACCGGTGGTTGAGCTGAACTATCCTCTGGCGGATAATTCGGTTGAGTCGGTTGTGTTGGTTGGCTATATTCTGGTTCTTCCCAATAATCATTATTGTTTGGTGTTGAGTTATTATTCTCTACAGGAGCGGGTTGGGCAATTGTTTCCCTAGCCGTTTCTAACGATGTTTGTCTTTCGTTCAGTTCTTGTAAATCTTCTTCTGAAAGTCCTGTTGGGTATTGATTAATAATAACCGCTAAAGATTTAGCTCGCTCTTCACTCTCTTCGATACCTAATGGATCCTCTAAATCACTTGCTGTAATTGAAGGCATGTTGCTCACATAACGAAACTCATTCGCAACTTTTACCCGAGCATTTAAAGGTATGTGATAATAGGCAATCTCATCAATTTGAATTTCTTCTAACGTTTCAAATTGTACTGAAGATATATTATTCAATGCTGGCAGATACTGTTGATAGATTGATAATACTTCATTTAAATCAACATTGGTCGTTACATATCGACTTGCTACATTAATCAGCCTTGGATATTGGACAACTGCGTCTAAACTTAATGCTTTATCAATGATGGCTTTAATCACTATCTTTTGTCTGTTTTGACGTCCAAGCTCACCTTGGGGATCGTCATAACGCATACGAGCAAAGTTCATCGCTTTAACGCCATCAACTTCTCTTCGTTCACCTTCATGGAACTCTGTTCCACGATATTCAAAAGATAATGGACTCACAATTTCAATACCACCGATCGCGTCAATCATTTCTGATAAGCCGTCCATGTTCACTACTAAATAATAATCTATGGGCACTTGTAAGAAATCTTGTACTGTATCAATCGTTAAATCAATCCCACCATATGCATACGCGTGATTAATCTTATCGGGTTCATCTTGACCATCAATATTTGTAATCGTATCTCGCGGAATACTGACCATCTTCGTTGTACCGGTTTCTGGGTTTAAATTAATAAGCATTAAAGTATCAGATCGACTCACATAACCGTCGTCCTCTTGTCTTTCTGCGCCCCCATCAGTCCCTACTACTAAGACATTAATTGGATCTCCTTCAGTAATCTGCACATTTGTATCACGAATGTTTTGTACATTTACGTCTTGATTCGTATTATTAATTGCGTTTAGAACGTTACCATATAGGTAACCTCCAATAGCTGCAGCAACTAATATAATTATAATGATTAAATTTCGTATTGTTTTCCAAATACTAAATTTACCATTTGTTGTAAAAAATCGTTTCAAATTACTCTCAGTCCTTATTAGCAAACTCGTCTATAGCAGAAGCCATTCTTGAGACAACTTCTTTAATTTCATTCAAGTCTGCAAAGTATATATATCGATGTTCCATTTGAGTTCTTTCTAATTGAACTAACTCATTGAGGTCGACATTCGTTAAATTATAATCATCATTGCGATAAATTTCAACTAATTTTGTAAAAGGCACCTCAGTTTGGATAACATATTCAGCATTTTCAAAATTTTCTGGAAGTTGTAATATATTCTCAAACTTAAAGAAATGTGTATAAAGGCTGTTTAATATCGCATGATGAAGATCCGATTGCTCTAAAGTAGGTAATTCGTTCCCTTCATCAATTAAATTCATGATTTCTATACCACTAAATTGAACTGCTTGATTACTATTAATTGATAAATCTTCAATATCTACTGGGACATTCACCGTAATAGGTTCGATTGGATCTACGATA
Organism: Ruoffia sp. FAM 26255; assembly: GCF_045528525.1. Lineage (NCBI taxonomy): Bacteria > Bacillati > Bacillota > Bacilli > Lactobacillales > Aerococcaceae > Ruoffia > Ruoffia sp. FAM 26255. The sequence goes on from NZ_JBGQQX010000001.1 coordinate 19,517, forward strand.
TCACGAATGTTTTGCAGTCGCATTGCAGAAATATAATTCAATTCAACTTCAAATAAACTTTCTATCGTCTCTTTAATACTTGTGAGGCCACCGTCAGCATAAGTTAGAAGATTCACCTCTTCATTGCCGTTACTTCTTACGATTAAATTCATCGGAATATTCACCGCTTGAATTGAATTTTGTTCTGGATCAACATAGTAAAGTGTTGACCATAAGGCTTCCTCAACTTGAGCACCATCATAATAAACATTGTCCAAAGCTACGAACAACACTGTATATGGCGCCTCGTCTGCTATGTCCTGTTGCTCAGCAAGATGAGGAACAATTTCTTCTTCATATACTGTTGATTGATAAGTTTCTTCTATCGTCGAATACTGATAGAAGATATAAAATCCAGCAATGATAACTAAAATCATCAAGATAAAAAGAATAATGAACCATTTTGTCTTGGACTTTTGTTTAACCCGTCCTTCATAGGTAGGATAACTGTCTCTTGTTAATTTTTGTTTCCTTACCACTTTATCGCCTCATTACTAGTCTACATAACCATTAGGGTTGTTTTGTTGCCAACGCCAACTATCTTGACACATTTCTTCAAGGGTCTTCTCAGCTTTCCAACCGATTTCTCTGTGGGCTAAGTTAGGATTCGCATAAACTTCAGCCACATCACCTGGACGTCTTGCGATAACCTTATAATTAATTGGCTTATTCGTTGCTTTCTCAAAAGCATTTACTAAGTCTAGAACACTATAACCTTCGCCTGTTCCAAGATTATAGATATTCGTTCCTGTATAATCGAGTAACTCTTCTAACGCTTTCACGTGTCCTTTAGCGAGGTCAACGACATGAATATAATCTCTCACGCCAGTGCCATCTGGTGTATCATAATCGTCACCAAAGACACTTAATTCTTCTAACTTACCTACAGCTACTTGCGTAATATAAGGCATTAAGTTATTTGGTACGCCTTTAGGATCTTCACCAATTAAACCACTTTCATGTGCTCCAATTGGATTGAAGTATCTTAATAACGTTACGCCCCACTCTTGGTCCGCATAGGCCACGTCTTTTAATAAGTTTTCATTCACAATTTTTGTGTATCCATACGGATTCGTTGCTGTATAAGTTGGCATTGTCTCATCTAAAGGAGACACATTCTCTGTACCATAAACCGTAGCCGATGAACTGTAGACAATTTTTTTAACATTGTGCTTAGTCATTACTTCTAAAAGCGACACGGTTCCTTCAATATTATTGTGATAATACATTAAAGGTTTCTCAACAGACTCACCAACCGCTTTATATGCAGCAAAGTGAAGCACTGCTTCGACATTATGTTTTTCAAATATATCGTTTAATCCATCTTTATCAAGAATATCAACGTCATAAGCGACGACATCTTTACCAGTAATTTCTTTAATTCGTTCTATGGCGATCGGACTACTATTACTATAATTGTCAGCGATAATTACTTCATATCCATTATTTAATAATTCTACAACAGTGTGGCTTCCAATATATCCTGCCCCACCTGGTACTAAAATAGCCAATATTCACACCTCACATAATTATTTGTTCATTGGCATATTATAGCATAACTTCTGTCTCTTTTAATTGTCTTAATAAATTTATAACAAAGTTCATATAATTGGTTCATTCCGTAGGTGTTTTACTGTTCTTAAGAATAACAACTGTTAGAATAAACATATCTTTGATATAATAATTTAGAATTACATTATAAGGAGGCAATGCATGGCCGAAGCGTTGATAATTTATACAAGTTTAACTGGTAATACGGAAGCATGTGCTGAAATTGTGTCTGCCCAGCTCGAAGAGCATGGCATCGATGTAACAATGGAAGATGTAATGCTTTCAGAGCCAGAGGATTTCCTAGACTATGATATCGTCTTAGTGGGAAGTTACACATACGGTGTTGACGGTGTTCTACCCGATGAGATGGAAGAATTCCATGAAGAATTGGCGGAATTGGACCTGTCTGGGAAAGTGTATGGTGTGTTTGGTTCAGGTGACGATTTCTACCCTGTCTTCTGCAGTGCCGTAGATGACTTTGAAGAACAATTTGAAAAAGCGGGTGCCGTTAAAGGCGGGACAGGCGTAAAGGTTAATCTTTACCCTGAAGAAGAAGATGAAGAACTTCTTAAGAAACTTGCTGATGACATTGTCGCCAAATATGAAAACTAATGAGGGAAAGAAGGAATTTATTGTGTTAGAAAATTTTGATACATTATTAAACAAATATGCAGATTTAATCGTGAATAAAGGGATTGCTGTTGGTGAGGACGATTACGTACTTATCAATGCTGATATTGAGCAAGCACCTTTAGTTCGCCTTGTTGTTAAAAATGCATACAAATCTGGTGCGAAAAAAGTGATCGTAAACTGGTCAGATGACATCATCACTCGCGTTAACTATGAAGGACAAGACGTTGAAACATTAACGGATATTCCTCAATACAAAGTTGATGAAGCACATGATCTATTAGATAAACGCGCGAAACGCATTGCACTTCGCTCATCAAATCCAAACGCTTTAAAAGGTGTTGACCCTAAAAAAATTAGCGAAAGCCAATTAGCATCTTCTCAAGCATTAGAAAAAGTACGTAACGCCACTCAAGCAAACGTAGTGAGCTGGTTAGTATGTGCCGGAGCGGGTGAAGAATGGGCAAAATTAGTTTTCCCAGAATTAGAGACAACTGAAGAACAAGTGGATGCATTATGGGACCAAATTTTCAAAACAACTCGTGTTTATGAAGAAAACCCTGTTGAAGCATGGGATGCTCATGAATCAACATTAAACGAAAAAGCAGACTTCTTAAATGCTGAACAATTTGATCAATTACACTACACTGGTCCTGGAACTGATTTTACACTTGGTTTACCAAAAAATCACGTATGGGAAAGTGCTGGAAGTGTGAACGAAAACGGCGAAGTATTCATTGCTAATATGCCAACAGAAGAAGTATTTACAGCACCTGATTTCCGTCGTGCAGAAGGAACAATTACATCATCTAAACCATTAAGTTATGGTGGAACAGTGATCGATGGTATGACTTTCAACTTTAAAGATGGCGAAGTTGTTGAAGTATCTGCAGAACAAGGTGAAGAAACACTTAAAGCTTTAATCAATGATAACAAAGGTTCAAAATCATTAGGTGAAGTTGCTTTAGTACCACACAAATCACCAATTTCTCAATCAGGAATTATCTTCTACAATACTTTATTCGACGAAAACGCATCAAACCACTTAGCTTTAGGACAAGCCTATGCAACATCTGTTCAAGGCGGAGCTAAAATGGATCGTGACCAACTAGAAGACGCTGGTTTAAACCGTTCAAACGTCCATGTTGACTTCATGGTTGGTAACGGAGAAATGAACATTGATGGTATCAAAGAAGACGGTACAGTTGTTCCAATCTTTAGAAATGGGGAATGGGCTTTTTAAGCTCAAAAAACTAGGAGGTATGTTGTATGTCAGATGAGAATAAAACTGGAAACGCGTTAGAGCAGGAGCTAGTAAAACGATTAGAACAATTTGACCGACGATTTGATCGTAATGGTTGGTTTTTCTTAGTTATCGTCATTGTCATTTTCTTTATTACTTTATATTTATTTATGCAAATATTTAGGGTTCCCGAAGTTGATACATATACCTCTTCGAATGAAATACTCGGACAAATCGAAAGTCTTGAAGAACGAATCGAATCTTATGAGATTCGAATTGAAGAATTAGAGGCTGAATAATTTTAGAAGGATTTTTTCATGAAAATATTACATATAAATTCATACTTCTCAACTTCCGGCCTATTTAACCAATTATATAGTCGCCAAGTTGAGTCGGATATTGATATTGATGTTTATGTACCGATCCCGCATCAATATCCAGAAGACAGGTTATCAACGAGTGGAGAATATACTACGGTCAGTCGAAATCATCATCAACTGACTCGTTGGGTATTCCCGATTAAACATCATTTAATATTAACGGATTTACTCACTCGTTATGACTTTGAGTCTTATCAATTAATTCACGCGCATTCATTATTCTCAAACGGTTGGCTCGCACTGCAACTTCATAAGAAATATAATATTCCATATGTCGTTGCTGTTCGTAATGCCGATATGCGCACATTCTTTCAAAGAATGCCTTGGATGAGAAAAACTGGGATTAACATCTTAAAGCATGCTTCAAAAATTGTATTTATTTCAAAAAATACTTACAACGAAATTTTTGAAACATACATCCCTGATTCTCTACAAGCTACTCTAAAAGAAAAAGCCCATATTATTCCAAATGGTGTCAGTGATTATTGGCATGATAATCGTTATAAAGATAAAAAGTCTAACTTGCATCAACCTTTAAGAATCGTCACAACCGGTAAGATTATGGCATTGAAGCGTTTCGTAGAATTAGCTGGATTAGTTCAAAGTTATTCTCCAGAACACTCGCCTGCTGAACTTCATATTATCGGTCCAAGTTGGGACGATTCCATTCTAAAAGAGTTACAACAAATGCCGGTCGTTACTTATCATGGTAAACAAGATATGGAAAGTATGAAAGAGTTATATCGCTCGATGGATATTTTTGCAATGCTCTCCTACCCTGAAACATTTGGTCTTGTTTATGTAGAAGCAATGAGCCAAGGCTTGCCAGTCATTTATACAAAAGGTGAAGGCTTTGATAATTTCTTCCCCAACAAAGAAATTGGGATGAGTGTGGATCATAAAAGTCAAACTGAGTTCAATCAAGCGGTTGATTACATTCGTCAAAATTATGCACAAATGTCTCAACAAGCGATGGAACAAATGCAAAGATTTAAATGGGATAAGATTAATCAAGAATATTTAAACTTATATCAATTAATTACAAAGGAGTCTATCAATGAGTAAAGTAAAAAAAGCAGTGATACCTGCTGCTGGTTTAGGAACTCGATTCTTACCTGCAACGAAGGCAATGGCAAAAGAAATGTTACCTATTGTAGATAAACCAACGATTCAATTTATTGTTGAAGAAGCTGTTGCTTCAGGGATTGAAGACATTTTAATTGTAACTGGTAAAAGTAAACGTCCGATTGAAGATCATTTCGACTCAAATATCGAACTAGAAGAACATCTTAGAGAAAATGGCTTAGAAGATTTGTTAGACATTGTTAACGATACAACCAATGTTAACTTATTCTTTGTCCGCCAAGCTTATCCTAAAGGTCTGGGCCACGCAGTTCTTCAAGCAAAAGCTTTCATTGGTGATGAACCATTCATTGTTATGCTAGGTGATGACGTGATGCAAAGTGAGGTTCCATTAACGAAGCAACTGATTAATGTTTATGACGAAACACATGCGTCTAACATTGCGGTTATGGAAGTACCTTATGAAGATACAAACAAATACGGTGTCATCGCACCAGAACGTGAATATGCTGAAGGGATCTATAATGTGGAGCGTTTTGTTGAAAAACCAAATCCAGAAGATGCACCAAGTAATTTGGCTATTATTGGACGCTACTTATTAACTCCAGAAATATTTGAAATTTTAGAAAACCAAGCACCTGGTGCTGGTAACGAAATTCAATTAACTGATGCGATCGATACATTAAACAAATCGCAACGCGTCTTTGCTAAACGCTTTGATGGTAAGAGATACGATGTAGGAAGTAAATTTGGCTTCCTTGAAATGAGTGTCGAAATTGGTCTGGATCATCCAGAAATTAAAGATGAATTAAAACAACATATCATTGCCTTAGGTAAAGAACTTAAAGCATAAAAAATTGAGGGAATCCGAATGGACTCCCTCAATTTTTTTATTCACCTTTTTGCTTTGTCATTAAAACTGGGCCTTCTTTAGTGATTGCAATTGAATGTTCGAATTGTGCACAGTATCCACCGTCACGCGTACGAGCAGTCCAACCGTTATCATCCATCTTCATCTTCCAAGTTCCCGTTGTAATCATTGGTTCGATTGTAATGGTCATACCCTCTTTTAAGCGTAGACCTTTCCCAGCTAAACCGTAGTGAGGAATTGCTGGCTCTTCGTGAATTGTTGGACCAATACCATGTCCAATAAAGTCACGAACAACACCGAAACCTTCGCCTTCTGCATAAGTTTGAATTGCATGACCGATATCTCCGATACGGTTCCCTACAACAGCTTGTTCGACACCTAACATTAATGCTTTATAAGTGACATCAACTAGACGTTGGTGCTCTGGAGTTAATTCTCCAACAGCGTATGTCCAACAGCTATCAGAAATTGCACCATTTAAGTCAACACAAAAGTCAACATTCGCAATGTCACCGGCTTTAAGTACATACCCTGATGGGAAACCGTGACAGATTTCGTCATTCACACTAATACATGTTGCGTATTTATACCCTTCGTAACCAATTTGAGCTGCGACTGCCCCAGCGCCTTCAATACGTTTTTGAACGAATTTATCAATCTGATTTGTTGTAACCCCTGGTTTGATAAAGTCGCGTAATTCTTCATGGATACTTGCTAATATCTCTCCAGATTCTGTCATTTGTTCTATTTCTCTTTGTGATTTTAATGTAATCATTCTTATTCCCTTTCTTTTATTCCCATTCTATATTTATGACACTTGCTATCTTATTATTGCTCTCATTAATAATAACTTGTTGAGTTTGTTTACTCTCTTCCAAATCAGCTTGATTACAGATAGCCACAGTGTCTTGTGGGAGTATTTCTTTCTCGTATTTTACTTCGATGCGTTTCATCTTGTAGTTTTCGCTAATATTAGACGGAATAGTACGGTACGCCCACCTCAGATAGACCAGATTATTCACATGCAAGTTCTCATCGATATCACTTTCATCAATACCAACTCGAATATCTTCTTCGTTTGCCACATTCGTAAATGCTTTAATCTTCGAAAATTCAATTGTATAAGATGAGTCAATAATATCTTCCGTTTCTAAAGGAGCTGGATTAATTCTAACTATTCGACGCTTCTCCATATCAATGGCTGCGAACTTAGCGAATACTTCATATAACAATTGTCCATCACTCACAACGCTATAACGTCGAGTACAGAAGAAACGGTTAACTTCAATGAGTCGCGTATCAATCTCAAGTGTAGCATTAAGTTCTGCTTCTTTAAGAATTCGAATCTCATATTGAGTGATGACCCATGTATGATTTTCTTGAATGAATTTAACATTCAATTGATTCTGTAAATAATTATCATGTAAGCCACTTACTTCCATGGCTTTCTCTAATATCTTTGTCAAATCGATTTGAGTCGTTCCAGGGATTATCAAATCATCTGTTACAACCAATTCTTTGCTGACTACTTTTAACTTTGAATCTTCCATCGATCCTGTAACCCCCTAATATTGCTATAAAAACAATTATACCAAAAAAATTCATGACTAACAGAAAAGAAGCATAATAAAAAAGGATTATTGAATATTTAAGAGTTGCTCGTTTTAATCGTCCTATATTTGCTTATTTATGACACTAAAAAAACTAGTCGGATAGAATCCGACTAGCTTTAATCATTTAAATAAATATTAACGCATTTGGCGTAGGATAAATGAAACAATTGCAATAAGAACGACCGCACCTAGTAGTGCAGGAATAATGAAGAATCCACCAACTTCAGGACCAAAGCCTGATAAAAATTGATTCCCGATCCATGAACCGACGAAACCAGCAATAATATTACCAATTACACCGCCTGGGATATCGCGTCCCATAATCATTCCAGCAATCCATCCGATGATACCACCGACGATTAGTGACCATAACCAACCCATATTATTCATCTCCTTTTTTTAATTATACAAAACATTTTTATTTTGTAACTTTATTATATCAACTTGTGGCTATTATTGCGAATATAAAGGCTTGAGAACAGGCTTTCATTTTGAAAAAAATATAAATAAGTCTTTAAAACGTTGATGTAACAATGTTTTTTTGTTAACATTCAGTTCACAATATATATCCTCAATTTTTATCCCTTACTTGCCCTGTTTTTCGTTTTATATAATGATTATCATCTTTCTGTTATAATATGTAAAGTATTATGTCAGTTGGAGGGATAACATGGGAAAAATATACCCAAGTAAATTACAATTTAATGATGAAATCCGCGTGTTGAGCCCTAGCTCTTCAATTAAACGCGTGAATTCTGAAGCTGATAACGAGAAGCTCGTCAAATACTTTGCGGATCTCGGTTACACGATCAGCTACAGTAGTCATATCGATGAGATGGATGAAATGAATTCAGCTTCCATTAAAAGTCGCGTCGAAGATTTACACGATGCATTTCGTGATCCTCAAGTTAAAATGATTTTAACATCGATTGGTGGGTTTAATTCGAATGAATTACTACCGTATCTAGACTATGAATTAATTAGAAGTAACCCAAAAATACTTTGTGGTTATTCTGATATAACTGCTTTGCAAAATGCAATTTTTGCTAAAACAGGTTTAGTAACTTATAGTGGTCCAGCCTATTCTTCTTTTAAGATGAAGGAGCTCCAAGAATATCAGTTAAATGCTTGGCTAGCGGCGATGACTAAGCATTCTTATAACTTAAATCCAAGCGAGTTCTATTCGAGTGATGAGTGGTTTATCCCAGAAAAACCTCGGAATCTAAAAGAAAATGAATGGACAGAATACTCAAGTGGTAAAGCTAGCGGAACTGCTATTGTTGGTAATTTAAATACTTTTAATTTACTTCAAGGGACTCAATATATGCCTCAAGTCGATGATGCGATCTTATTTATCGAAAGTGCGGAAGAAAACGATGCCTTTGACTTTGCCAGAAATCTGGCTTCATTATTACAAGTTTATCCTGAACCTGCTGCCGTTATTATAGGTCGCTTTCCTAAAGAATCAGACATGAGTGAAGATACACTTCACTACATATTGAATAAGCATTCGATTTTACAAAATATACCGGTCATCTATAATGTAAACTTTGGTCATGCTCAGCCCATCTTTACTTTTCCTATTGGTGGAACAGTTGCTATCAACACAGCTGCTCTTTCACTATCAGTTGTTCAAGGTTAATTTTCAATCAAAACTAAAACCAGCGATGCCCATATTGGAATCGCTGGTTCTTTATTTATCTCATTGTTACAAATTCTTCTGCACCTGTTGGGTGAATAGCGATAATTGAGTCAAATTGGGCTTTTGTAGCCTTCATCTTCATCGCTACACCGAAGCCTTGAATCATCTCATCAACACCTTCTCCGATACCATGCAAGCCAATAACGACTTCTTCTGGTCCGTAACATACAAGTTTAAATTTATTTTGTTCACGATGCCAAGCCGCTGAAGCATACATTGAATAGAAAGTATTTGTATACACTTTAATATTCTCTTCACCAAACTCTTTAATCGCGTCTTTCTCTGAATATCCAATTGTACCAATCGCTGGATGGCTAAAGATAACAGTTGGAATATTTGTATAATCAATTGCTGAAGTTGCCCCATTATTAAATAAATATTCCGATAACGTACGCCCTGCTCTAATCGCAACTGGAGTTAAATCAACACGATCAATCACATCACCAATCGCGTAAACGCCAGCTTCTTCAGTTTCATGACCATCATTGACATTGATTTGTCCTTTTTCATCAACCGTGATGGCAGTATTTTCTAAACCTAAATTTTCAGTATTAGCGACACGTCCAACGGCTGCAACAACACGGTCAACAACTAGTTTCACTTCGCCGTCTACTAAACATTCGATTTTATCACCATTTTTACGGTATTCAGTAAAGGTGGTATTAGGCATATGTGTCGGTCCATCTTCATTGATTGCGCCAAGTAGCAAATCACTTAACATGTCATCAAAAGAACGTAATGGTTTTTCATATCTTGTGACTAATGTCGTATCAACCCCTAAGTTACTCATTACTTGTGATAATTCAACGGCAATGTAACCTGCACCAACGACAGCTACTTTCTCAGGTAAAGTCGTCCAGTTGAAGAAATCATCTGAGTTATCAACTAATTCTCCACCCGGTACTTCTACCTTACTTGGGCGTCCACCTGTCGCGATTAAGATGTTTTTAGCTGTTAATGTTTCGCCGTTTACTTCAACGGTGTGTCCATCAACGAATGATGCGTGACCTCTATATAAAGTTATGCCATTTTTCTCAATGTTATTCTCATAACCCGATCTTGAACGACTGACGTATCCATCACGTGCTTCAAGAAACTCATCAAAGTTAAAGCGCGTGTTTTCGGCATGGAAACCATATCCTGGTCCATATTTGTGAATGCTGTCCGCAACTCTTGAGGCATACCAGCTAACTTTCTTAGGTACACATCCTCGGTTTACACACGTTCCACCTAAATCGACGGCTTCAATCACAGCTACTTTTGCTCCATGCTCTGCTGCACGGTTCGCAGAAGAAATACCGCCACTTCCTCCACCAATAACTATATAATCAAATTCTACCATATTTATATTCAGTCCTTTCTTTCTAACCATACTGCAGCCATTGTTTGACTGGCAGGAATCACTGCATTAATTTTACCATGATTATCATATGCTTTATAAAACAATTGACCTGAGTCGTTATAACCAAAAGCATAAACTAATAGCCAATGATTGCCATATTTACTTCCAAACGCTTTGGTTGTTCCAACAATAACTGGGTAAGGATTCGCTTGAGTTAACTCTTTCGTAACGATTGGGTTACTAATAAGGTGCCATCTTGGCTTATAACCTGCATCATCGAGTAAGTCTCTTAAACCGCCGATTAAATCCCAAGGGTAGGTTCCTTTATACCAAAAACGTCCATCAATGAGTGGTTTTAATCCAACAATTAAATCATCCATGGGCAATTCTTTCTCACGATCTTGCTGAATAACGTAATGCGTCAAAGCAGCAGCGGTATATGTACCACAATAGCCAGGAAATTCGCGATTAACATATTTACGATATGCCTTCATTGAGCGTGGGTTTAACCCTGTCCATTCTGTTGGCCAATCTTTTCTAGTATACTTTTGTTTTTTCACGATTCTTACCCTACTTCCCTATATTAGTCTACTATATCTATGAAAAATGAACTAATTAATTGCTTAAATTCATCACAATAATTAAAAAAGAATATTAACCGCTAATTGGCAGTTAATATTCTAAAAAATACATTCATTTTCTAAACAGACTTAAGCTTGTTTACGAATACCGTCGTATTTGTATTGATGCGCTTCGATCGTTTGCGAATAAAAATCTAATAACTCTAGCGTCGCATTATTCCAAGTATATTTTAGCGCTTCCGAACGCCCTTTAAGTGAAAGTTTTTGCATTAATAATGGATTATCCACACTATTAATTGCCTTCATTAAACTTTCAGTATTACCAGATTCATAGATTAAGCCTGTCTCCTTATCCGTAATTTGTTCAACGGTTGGTTCGCTTTCAGCGGCAATGACAGGTATGCCTGACGCCATCGCTTCCGAGATTACTAAACCAAAGGTCTCTGATGTTGATGGGAAGACAAAAGCATCTCCTGTCGCAAAGGCTTTAGACAAATCTTCACCATGCTTAAAGCCTAAAAAGTGCGTCTTCGTTCCAGCAAAGACTTCTTCTAAGCGTTCTCTGTCTGGCCCATCTCCGACAATGGCTAGACATAAATCATCTCGCTCATCAAAGATTGCACGTAAATGATCGATATCCTTCTCTGGAGCCAATCTTCCAACGTAGACTAATAATTTATTATTTGGATTATTGTCCGTTAATTCATTATATAATTCTTGATCAAAATATTCTGGATGACGCCCTTCAATATCAATTCCTCGAGGTAAGACACCATGAGTGGGAATCATCTCATCATTCAGTTCATCCATTAAGCTTTGTGAGACTGTAATATTAACGTCAGACTTTGTATGCCAAAAACGAATATAATCCCATAGAACTGGTTTAAATAAACTCATATTATAATGGTCTAAGTAATTCGGTAAATGAGTATGATATGACGTTATTAAAGGGATATTTAACTTATTTGCATAGTGAACAGCCGATGAAGCCAATGAGATTGGATTCACAGCATGTACCACATCTGGCTTAAATTTCTTGAAAATAGACTTTACCTTTCGAGAAGGTAAACCCCATGGACGCGATCCATATAATGGAAATGTCACTGTTTCAAGCCCGTACACTGGTACTCCTTTATAGTCGCTTATACCAAGATCCGGTGAAATAACAATAACTTCATGACCAATTTCTTTTAATTGAACAACAAAGTTTGCCAAGCGAGTGCAAATACCATCCGTCGCTGGGACAAAAGTTTCTGTTACGATTGCTATACGCATATTATCCTCCCACTACAAAGCCACTTAATCTTTTCCTACTCTGATTATACCCCTCGATTGTAAATTTAGAGCTAAATGAATGTAAAGTTTATGTAAATTTGTAAATTTACACACGGTTTCTTCTATTTTGAGCTTGTTTATCTTGGTTTTTCGACCCTTTTGTTTCAGTTGGATCAATTAATATTCTATTTTTTAATACTTTCTCGGTTAATGGAATATTCTCTCCTTTTAAGATGGCTGCTAAATCATTCGCTTCTTGTTGATTTAATAATGAGATAACAATACCTTCACGGTTCATTCGACCTGTCCGTCCTGATCTATGAATATACGTTCGGCTATCTTGGACACGGTTATAATGAATGACGTAAGGAACTTCTGAGATATCCATCCCTCTACTAGCAACATCGGTTGTTAGAAGATAAGTAACGTCATGATTTTTAAATGCTCGAATCGCATACTCACGTTCTTGTTTACTCGCATCACTATGTAAGACAACGACAGATACATTCTCATAGATTAACTTCGCTGCCACTTCTTCAATTTGATTAATCTGTTCGAAGAATACAATGGCTCGCATGTTATCCATCTGAGCTAAACGTTTCAGTTCATCCACTTTATAGCGATTATTAACCGTAATGAAATAATGTTGAATATGGCTAACTGATTCTTGCGAATCAATGCGGATGACTTTAATGTCATTATTCTCCGCTTTTCGATCATTGACAAATTCCTCTGTCATTGTCGCACTTGCATAAACTTTTTGAACATCACGCATCAGTGTTTGTTGAATTGATTCGATCGTTCTTTTATGTTCATCTTTAAATAAATAATCTGCTTCATCAAAAACAATGGTTTTTACTAGGTGAACTTTTATTTTTTTCGTCTTGCTTGTTAACTCGATAAAGCGTCCAGGTGTTGCAATAATAAGTTCTGGCTTATCTTTTAACTTATCGATTTGGCGTTTAATATTTGCACCACCGATGAGCGTTTGTGTTTTAATGCCTACAACTTTACCCCATTCGCGTGCCACTTCACCAATTTGCATCACTAATTCTTGTGATGGCGCTAGAATAATTGCTTGCAACGTTTTATTTGCTTCAATTTGATTCAATATAGGTAGTAAGTAAGCTAATGTCTTACCCGTACCCGTTGGGGATACAGCAATGACGTCGTTCCCCTCTGATGCTTCTTTAAATAATTGCTCTTGAACCGGTGTAGGTTCTTGAAATTCTTTCTCTTTCCAAAATTCTTGGAGTTCAGTTCTAAATGTATTAAGCATTATATGCTCCTTCTCTTATCTTCTATTTCTGTTCTTCAGTGTCAAAAGAAATATTCGCTGATTTACGCAGTAACTCCATTGTTTGTGCCACTTGTAAGCTTAGTTGTTTCCAATCTTCATAGCGCACTTTTTGGTGAATACTATCCGGATTATTAATCACTTCAGCAAAGTTCATTAACTCATCATACATGTAATTTTCTGGCTTATAATCTATGACATCTGCCTTTTGTCCTTCTTTATTAATTAATTCAACCTTACTAATACGACTCACATCATGGACAATAATTGTCTCATCATCGATATAAATTTCACTTGGTAGTTTTGAATGTACAGCTTTAGAGATAAATATTGACACTTGAAAATTATTATATATGAATAAAATTGTACCGAAAATATCGGCACAATTCTCCCCTTTTTGTGCGTTGTATCGTACTGAATTAGGTAAACCAAATAAATCAAGGACAACATATACAGGGTATACACCTAAATCCATCAATGCCCCACCTGAATACTCTAGGTTGAATACATTGGGTGCAATCTGTTGATGTTCCATTGCATCACGGTATTGCATATATTTGGATGAGTATTGGCCAAAATTAAAGTTAGCACCTAAAAATGGTTGCTCTGAATCCTTTATCTTACTCTGAACTAACTGCTTCATTCGTCGATAATTACGCGTATGAATATGTAAAGCACCTTCAAAAATGAAGACATTCATGCGTTTCGCTTCTTCATGTGCTTGATGCCATTCTTCAACACTTGAAAACATTGGCTTCTCAATAATGACATGCTTTCCAGCTTTTATCGCTTGAATTGCTTGTTCAAAATGCAAACTATTGGGACTTGCGATATAGATCAAATCAATTTCTGGATCGAACAAAATATTATTTAATTGGTCCGTATAGTAGTCTGTCTTGTAAATCGTCGCAATATCTTTTGCTCGGTAAGCACTTCGTGAATAGATTCCTTTAATCTTATATAGATTGGTCAGTTGACTCGCTTTAATAAATTGTTCTGTAATCCATGAAGTACCAATGGTTCCTACGTTTATCATTGAACTCCTCCTCTTATATTAACTGCTCTTCGTCAATAGCTTCTAAATAAGTCTGAATGGCTTGAGTAACTTGTGAAAGACTGTTTTCTTCAAAAGGTGATTTTAAGTTCGAGAGTTTGACAATTTCTTGGAATGATTTCGTACCACCTACACGACAAATATTTAAGTAATCTGACCAGAAGCTATCGTCTTCTTTAACATGACTTCGCTCCCAGAACTGAAAGGCACAAACTTGAGCCAATGTGTAATCAATATAGTAGAATGGTGAATTGAAGATATGGCCTTGTTTAAACCATAAACCACCTTGCTCATAAAACTCATTATCATCATATTCTTTCCAAGGAGTGTATTGTTTCTCTAATTCACGCCATTTTGAACGACGTTCTTCTGGTGTCATTATTGGGTTTTCGTAGACTTCGTGTTGGAAGTGATCTACTAAGACGCCATAAGGTAAAAAAGTCACCGCTTCTGAAAGATGAGCGTATTTGTATTTTTCTACTTTCTCACCGAAAAACTCATCCATGTACGGCCATGCGATAAATTCCATACTCATTGAATGAATTTCACAGCTTTCATGTGTTGGCCAAATTAATTCCGGTTCATTAATCCAACGTGAACGATAAAGTTGGAAAGCATGTCCAGCCTCGTGCGTTAATACATCCACATCTCCTGAAGTCCCATTAAAATTAGCAAAAATAAATGGAGCATTAAAATTCGGGATGTGAGTACAGTAACCTCCACTTTGCTTACCTGGCTTAGTTAATAAGTCCATTAAATCATGTTTAACCATAAAGTCGAAAAAGTCCGCCGTTTCAGGTGACATATCTGAATACATCTTTTCAGCTTTTTGAATTAACTCATAGGCTGTTCCAATAGGTTTCGCATTTCCTGTTGGAAAGCTTAAGTTTAGATCGTAGTATTTTAATTCATCTAACTCCAAACGTTTCGCTTGACGGTCAAATATATAAGATGATAATGGGACAATTTGTTCTAAAACTTCACGACGGAATACTTCAACATCCGAACGCGTATAATCCAAGCGGTTCATTCTCGCATAGCCCATCTCTACAAAATCTTTAAAACCAAGTCTGGTTGCCATCTCATGACGAACTCTAACTAATTCATCGTAAATACGATCAAATTCCGATAAGTTCTCTTGGAAAAAGTTTGCATATAATTCAGAAGTCGCTTTTCGTTCTTGACGGTCAGTTGACTGCATGAATGGGACCAAACCAGATAAGTTATAAGTCTCTCCCTTATAATCAATTTCCGCGGATGCGATAAGTGAATCATATTCTGAAACTAATTTATTCTCTTGTTGTAGTAAAGGTATTATAGTTGGGTCAAATACTTTTAGAGAGTTCTCAATAATATCAAAAAATGGTGCTGCAATTTCTTGGTTTAATTCAGAAAGAAATGGCGAGTTTAAAATTGCACGATAATAATCCGTTTCCCATTCCGATATAATTGGTAACTGTTCATTCCAAAAATCACTTTCTTTTTTATAAAAATCATCTTTCGTTTTAATAGAGAAACGAATTTCTGCTAACTCTGATTGAGTATTAATTTTATTTTGTAATGCTTGAATCTCACGAATGCTTTCTAAAGCTTCTTTGACAGAGTTTGCATTTTTTATTTTGTCAATATTTTCTTGATAGTCATTTTTGAAAATTTCTAGGTCTGGTCGATTATAATTAAATTCGTTAAATTTCATACACACACGTCCTTCATTTACTGTAATGCCATTATACCACAGGTTCGGCTATAAGCTTGATATTTTGGGATAGTTCTAGTGAATTATTTTATATAGCATATTAAAAAGGACAACAATAGATAAAAAAATTAACTACATTTTAGTAGTCAATTTATTAGCAAAAACTTGACATTATCGTGTATAATAGTATGTTGACAATAATAGAATAACAAAACCCATTTATAGGAGGTGTCTTTATGCGTCAAGATCCAACTAACGAAGGAACCCCTAATGAAAAAAAGACTACTAAAAATCGCAGTGAAGTTTTATATAACATTGAGCAAAAACTAAAACTCTTACCTGATTTACCAGGATGTTATTTAATGCGAAACGCGAACGATACCATTATATATGTAGGTAAAGCTAAGAATTTACGTAATCGTGTGCGTTCTTACTTTAGGGGTGCTCATGATGCTAAGACAACAAAATTAGTATCTGAAATCGATCATTTTGAAACAATTATAACTAACAGTGATAAAGAAGCGCTGATTCTTGAGATTAATCTTATTCAAGAATATAAGCCAATTTATAACATTCGACTCAAAGACTCAACAATGTATCCTTATCTAAAAATTACTAAAGAAGAAGATCCTCAATTAATTATTACGAATGAAGTGAAAAAAGATGGGGGAACTTACTTTGGTCCCTTTCCAAATGTTTATGCCGCAACTAGTACCCAACAATTATTGCACCGAGCATATCCTTTAAGAAGATGTGCTAAAAACGAAAAGCGTGCCTGCTTTTACTATCACCTTGGCCAATGTATTGGACCTTGTGATCATAAAGTAGAACAAGCGGAATATGATGCTCAGATTGAGAATATCAAAAAATTCTTTGCAGGCAACGTCGACAGTATTAAAAATGACTTACGTTCAAAAATGGACACTGCTGCAGAAAAATTAGACTTTGAACAAGCGGCGGATTACCGTGATCAGATTAGTTATATCGAGAAAACGATTGAACGCCAAGTTATTATGAGTCAAGACTATGACAATATGGATGTATTTGGTTACACACTTGATCGTGGTTGGTTATCTATTCAAACTTTTATGTTAAGACAAGGTTCGATTCTGAAACGTAAAGCCGCCATCTTCCCTAGCTATAATAATCCAGAAGAAGAAGTTACGACTTATATTGCGCGATTCTATAAAGAAGAATCACAACTCATGCCTAAAGCGGTACTCGTTCCAAGTGATGTTGATAATCATTTATTAAATGAATATCTTGAAGTTCCAGTATCGACACCCCTTCGTGGGAAAAAACGTAGCTTATTAGAACTTTGCGAAAAAAATAGTCGCATTGCTTTGGATGAAAAATTCAGATTAATAGAGATGAGCGAAAGAAAAACTTTAGGTGCCATTGACGAATTATCAGATGCTTTAAATATTCCGCAAGCAAACTATATCGAATCGTTTGACCATTCTAATATCCAAGGATCAAACGCAGTATCAGGTATGGTTGTTTACCGCGACGGGAAGCCTGAGAAAAAGAACTACCGTAAATTCAAAATTAAAACTGTCGAAGGTGCCAATGAGTTCGCATCAACTCAAGAAGTCATTCGTAGACGTTACACAAGACTGCTACGCGAAGAGAAACAATTACCTGACTTAATCCTAATGGATGGTGGGAAAATTCAAATTAGAGCAGCTAGAGATGTGTTGGAGAATGAATTAGGCATCACAATTCCGGTTGCTGGTATGGTAAAAGATGACAAACATAAAACTGCTGCCTTAATGGACGGTTATAGTGAGGAAATAATTCCTTTAGAACCAACAAGCCAAGTCTTCCACTTCCTACAAAGAGTCCAAGATGAAGTCCATCGCTATGCGATTAGCTATCATAGAAATGTCCGTTCGAAATCTCAGTTTGGATCAATCTTAGATAGTATTGAAGGTGTTGGACCGAAGACCCGCACAAAATTATTAAAGCACTTTAAAAACTTACAAAGAATGAAAGAAGCAGACATTGAAGAGTACCGTCATATCGGTGTTCCTCAACCGACTGCAGAACGTATTATAGAAACACTGAATGATGAAGAAAAACTTCAGAGTAAGTAATACTGTTTTGGTTTAACTTTGTCTAGTTGTGTCCCTGAGATTTTCTCAGGCATCATTTTTCACGAATTGGATCCCTGAATATTTCTCAAGGATGGTAAGGTGCCTTGAGAGTTTCTCAAGCATCGTTTTTCACGAATTGGATCCCTGAAAAATTCTCAGGGATTGAAAGGTGCCCTGTGAGTTTCTCAAGCATCGTTTTTCACGAATTGGATCCCTGAAAAATTCTAAGGGATGGTAAGGTGCCTTGAGAATTTCTCAAGGAAATATTTTCATTGCAAACTAAAAAATCCTCACCCGGCAAAGTCATAATAGACTCTGCCGGGTGAGGATTTTGTTTTTATATTAATAGAAAACCATTACTGGTGTACCGTAATCAACGTTATTGTAAATTACTTCAACTGCACCTAATGGTGTGTTTATACACCCAAGCGAACCGCTTGATTGGTATACATTACCACCGAATGATGCTTGCCAAGATGCATCATGGATTCCTTGTGCTTTATCGTCAAAGCGAATCCAGTAATTAACTGGCGTAGAATATTCTACTTTGGAGAATGGGTTGTAACCAACTAAGTTTGTATCAGTTAACATCTCATTAACAACATTTGCTCCCGGTGCTGTCTCAGCACCAATCTTACCTGAAACCATTGGTGTTTCAAGAATAAGTTGACCATCAACATATAAGAACATATATTGATTACTCAAATCGATTTCAACATAAGTTGATCCAATATCATTTGCTGCACCAGCAATACCACCAGAGCTATAATAGATTGGTTCACGACTTACATCATTTCCTGCATGAATATCATTAATTAATGCTTCCGCCTCTGCATCTGTATCAATTGACCAACCTAGAATTCCAGGTGGTACAGTCACTTCACCTTGTAAAGTACTATTGAAAGTACGGTCTTTGTAAAATGTTGAATATTCCTCATTTAGAGTACTTAAATATGCTTTCACAGATTCAGCGTCAATAATTAATTCATTTGAAGAATCAAAATAAATCCAGTTTTCAATTTCATCTTGTGGAATTGTTACTTCTTCACCAGCAATTTCATAAGTGATATTCACTGATGATACGGATTCAATTTCATCCATCACTGATGTAATTTCTTCACTTACTTCAGTTACTTCTGGTTGAGCATATGCTTCTTCCAAATCAATGGTATAATTCTCGTTTTGAATCCCTTCAACAATTGCTGATTCAAGACGACTAGGATCGATTTGGTTTCCAGCAGACCCTTCAACTACATAATAACCTTCAGTTTCGTCATAATCTACACCTGCATCTGTCGCCGCTTCACGTTCTTCATTAGAAAGACCTTGGGCTGACAAGCTATTAATTATTTCTTCTTCACTGAAGTTAATTTGCTCTTCTAAACCCTGATTGTACTCTTTGTCTTCAAAGAAGCCATTGACCCAAGTCGTTGGATCTTGTGATAAGTATGACGCTTCTAATTCTGACTCAGTTTTATATTCAGGTTCTAGTTCACCTAGTTTCAAACGAGCAACTTCTTGCCCATCTTCTTCAAGAACAAATTCTTTGTCATTCAAATCTTCAATAACTTTCGCCTGTGCTTCGCTTAATGTTAAATTACTCACATCAACTGTTCCAAAAGTGGAATTCGCTGAAAATTTCTCAGAGTAAAACCCAACACCTGCAAAATATACAACTCCCATAATAAGCACAGTTGAAACGATAATTAATAATGTCTTTTTCATTACTTACCTACCTCTCTAAAGTTTCGCAATTATAGAGTAACATATTTGAAATGATTTGTGTTGATAATTCACACATTATTCAAAAAATCATTTGAATACTTGTCCTTAATAAAAACTTAACCTTTTCTTATTGTTAAAAAGGTTAACGTTCGGGATTTTCCCCTCGAATATTAAGTTTATTCCTAAAATATTTTCTTGTAAAATCAAATTGATTTATATGAGATAAAATTATTATATGCAAAAAAAGCACCTAAATGCACAAGACATTTAGACGCTTAAAATTTAAAATTACATGTTAGCTAAAGTTTCTAAAATCAGTTTGTTCACAACTTGTGGATTAGCTTTACCACGAGTTTGTTTCATAATTTGTCCAACAAAGAATCCTAAAGCACGATCTTTACCGTTCTTGTAGTCTTCAACTGATCCAGGGTTAGCAGCAATTGCTTCGTCAATGAGTGGTTGTAATTTAGCTGGGTCACTAAGTTGAACCATTCCTTGTTCTTCAACAACTTTATTTGCGTCGCCACCTTTTTCAACAAGGTGTTTGAATAATTTCTTAGCAATTTTACTTGAAATTGTTCCATCAGCAATTAAGTTAATCATTTGTGCTAAGTTTACTGGTGTTAATTCAGTATCTTCTAAAGCGATTTGTTCTTTATTTAAGTGAGCTGAAACTTCACCCATTAACCAGTTAGATGCTTGTTTAGGATCTGCACCTTCTGCAATCGTATTATCAAAGAAATCTGACATTACTTTTGTCTGAGTAAGAACCATCGCGTCATACTCTGGTAATTCATATTCATTAACATAACGTAGACGTCTTTGATCTGGCATTTCTGGTAATGATTCTTTGACTTCCGCAATCCATTCTTCTGTAATGTAAATTGGTGGAACGTCTGGTTCTGGGAAGTAACGGTAATCAGCCGCTCCTTCTTTCGTACGCATTAAGATTGTATCACCCGTTGTCTCATCATAACGACGTGTTTCTTGCTCAATCACGCCACCACTTCTTAATACATTTGCTTGGCGCACTTCTTCGTGTTCAAGACCTTTACGTACATATGTAAAACTGTTTAAGTTTTTAAGCTCAGTTTTTGTACCAAATTCTTCTTGGCCAAATGGGCGAAGCGAGATATTTGCGTCACAACGTAGTGATCCTTCTTCCATACGAACATCAGAAACTTCAGTAAATAAGATTTTCTCACGAACAGCTTCTAAGTAAGCATACGCTTCTGCTGGTGAATGCATATCTGCCTCAGAAACAATCTCGATTAATGGTGTACCTTGACGGTTTAAGTCAACGTAAGAGAAACCATCTGTTCCGTGAGTGTTTTTACCTGCATCCTCTTCTAAATGGACACGGTTGATACGAATACGACGGCGTTCGCCTTCAACTTCGATATCAATATATCCGTTTGTTCCAATCGGTTGTGCATCTTGTGTAATTTGGTAGGCAGCTGGGTTATCGGGGTAGAAATAGTTTTTACGGTCAAAACTCATTTCACGCGCAATTTCACAGTTTAAAGCTAGTGCTGCTTTCATACCGTAATCTACAGCACCTTTATTTAATACTGGTAAGACACCTGGATATCCCCAGTCTTTTTCATTCGTGTTACTATTCGGTTCTGCACCAAAATGAGCTGGTGAAGTACTAAATATTTTCGAGTCAGTCTTTAACTCTACGTGGATTTCTAATCCAATGACAGTTTCAAAATTCATTATATCACCCTCCTAAAATTCCGGTACTTGGTTAACGTAATCATGATTTTTCTCAAAATCATAAGCAACTTGGTAAAGTGTTGATTCATTCATATGTTTACCAATTAATTGTAAGCCAATAGGCATTCCGTTACTATCAAAGCCTGCTGGAACTGACATTGCTGGTAGTCCTGCTAAATTGACAGGAACTGTTAATAAGTCCGATACATACATTTCAACTGGGTCCTCAATACGGCCACCAATCTTGAAGGCAGTACTTGTTGTAACAGGTCCCATAATTAAGTCATATTCGCTAAAGACTTTAATAAAGTCATCAATAATTAATGTTCTAACTTGAGCGGCTTTCTTAAAGTATTTATCAAATGCTCCTGAACTTAAACTGTAAGTTCCTAACATAATACGACGTTTAACCTCGTCACCAAAACCTTCACTACGAGATTGAACATAGATATCTTCAAGTGTTTTCGCAGATTCTGAACGGTAACCATAACGGATTCCGTCAAATCGTTGTAAGTTTGATGATGCTTCTGCAGAAGAAAGGATATAGTAAACATTAATTCCGTAAGGTGTATGTGGTAATGATACTTCGTCAACGATTGCACCTTGAGAAATAAAGTATTCTTTTGCTTTACTAATTGCATCACGAATCTCTTCATTAACTGCTTCAGATTGGTATTCTTTAGGAATCGCAATACGCATGCCTTCAATTGATTGACCAAGTTTTGATCTGTAATCTAATTCAGTATCAGGACGGCTTGTTCCATCAAGTTTATCGAAGCCTGCAATTGCTTCTAATACTAATGCATTGTCTTCAACAGTCGTTGTCATTGGTCCAATTTGGTCTAA
This sequence comes from Ruoffia sp. FAM 26255, assembly GCF_045528525.1. Lineage (NCBI taxonomy): Bacteria > Bacillati > Bacillota > Bacilli > Lactobacillales > Aerococcaceae > Ruoffia > Ruoffia sp. FAM 26255. Next base: position 42,260 of record NZ_JBGQQX010000001.1, read on the forward strand.
ACTTGAACCAAAGGCAATCGCGCCGTAACGAGAGACAGAACCGTATGAAGGTTTCATTCCTACAATCCCTGTAAAGGCTGCAGGGTTACGAACACTCCCCCCAGTATCTGTACCAAGACTTGCGGGAACTTGACGAGCAGCAACAGCAGATGATGATCCACCTGATGATCCACCTGGTACACGTTCTAAATCCCAAGGGTTTCTAGAAGTTTTGAAGTAAGATGTCTCAGTTGATCCACCCATCGCAAATTCGTCTAAGTTTAATTTACCAATAATAATAGCTCCAGCTTCTTTTAACTTCTTAATGACTGTCGCATCATAAGTTGGGTTGAAGTTTTCTAACATTTTAGATGAAGCGGTTGTTGTTAAACCTTCAGTAACGATATTATCTTTAATCCCAATTGGCACACCGTTTAATAATGGTGCGTCTTCACCGTACCCTACTTCATCGGCAGCTTTTGCTGCTTCTAAGGCTGCTTCTTTATTTAAAGCTAAGAATGAATTTACTTTCTCATCAGTCTCTTCAATGTAAGCAAAGATTGCTTCCGTTAATTCAACCGCTGTAAAATCGCCATTTCTTAACCCTTCTTGGATTTCAATAATTGTTGTTGGATATTTACTCATATTAAACTTCCCCACTTTCTAAGATGGCTGGTACTTGAATAAAACCACCTTCAGATAATGGTGCGTTTTTAAGTAGTGCTTCTGTTTTATTGCGTTCAATGGCTTTGTCTTCACGTAATACGTTGATTAATTGATTACCGTGATACGTTGGTTTAACTCCCTCAGTATCTACTTCTTGTAACTGTTCAACCATATCGATAATACGTCCAAATTCTGGGACAAAGTTATCTAATTCATCGTCTGTATAACTAAGTTTTGATAACTTAGCGACGTGTTTGATTTGATCTTGACTTAACATTCAATTCATCCTTCCTTATCAGTTTATTTTTTGAAAATATGGCTTTGATATTGTGTCGCCCCTGCTGGTCGGCCTACGTAGGCTTCTACGCCAGCGTCAGATATGACTTTAATTTCAATGGCTACCCCTTCAGGTAAAGTTCTTTGCGAGACATCGGTAATATGTTGAGTCAACGCTGTAATTTCTGTTTGTTTATAGAACTGTGAGACAATTTCTACATTTAGGGAAGCCAAGCCTCCATCAATGTATAAGGCCTCTCCAGAGATACCATTTAAATTAGGGAAGAAATTAATAATTTCATTATTAAAATTATCAAAGTATGCGTATTGATCGCTTTGGTCACTCGCTTCAATGATTGGTAAAGCAATACGATATTCATTGTTTTCTGTCCAATCAGTCACAGAGTTTCCTTCTCGCGAAATACCATCTATTACATAAGTTCCGCCAACAACTTCATCATTCGGAGCTGTTCGATAAATACCAACGACGATAGGTACTGAACGTAATTCTTCCGTGTTTCTTAAACGACCCACAATGATATTTGCAAATTGTCTCCCACGTTCACGCATTTCACCTACTGAGATTTCTTGTTTGTGAATCACGCCGTCAGCATCAGTATATTCATAAGTACTATTCATCGCAAGTCCAAGGACAATTCCACCTAAAGCAAAACCGTCTTCAGTCTCTACCATTAAATTTTTCTCCGAGACTTGTGATAAATATATCGGAGTTGATTGCACATTTGTCACGATTTGCTCGTTCTCTTCTGCGCCTTCTTCTGTAACATCCTCTGGGTCATCAGCTGGATCAACGGATTCTTCTGAAGCCAGTGATTCTTCTAAACTTGATTGAGTTTCTGCAACTTCTTCCGGTAGAGCTGGATTCAAGCCTTCTGGATTTGTTGCAGACTCTCTCGCTAACCAGCTTGTCATTGTAGCTTCATCAATAATTTGGCCTTCTTGCATAAAATACTGCTCAGTTGGAAAGACTTGTTTACTTATTCGAAGTAAGCCTTCCTCAAACGCACGACTATTCGCTGCTGAACTTAAATTATTGTTTGAGCTCGCTGATGCACCAATTTGGTATTGACCGTCGATGATTACTGCACGATAAAACTCGCTTGATAATTGATTGGTCGTCGTTTGAACCGTTACTTCATCAGGATTTGTCGGCTCATCTTCTTGTGCTTGGGACCTTACTTGCGTCACGCCTCCTGTTAGCATTAAGCAAGCAAGTAGTATAGATACATTCATTCTTATCTTTTTATTCATGTAATTACTCGCTCTCTTTTAATTTTTCTAGAAAAGTTTCTTCGTTCATGATTGCAATTCCAAGCTCTTGTGCTTTTGTCAATTTACTTCCGGCTGCTTCACCAGCAACTAGGTAATTTGTATTTTTTGATACACTTCCAGTCACTTTTGCTCCGAGGTTTTCCAATCGTTTTTTGGCTTCCCCACGCGTTAAAGTTTCCATCGAACCTGTGAGGACAACTGTTTGATTGGCAAAGAAGTTATCCTTCAAATCAATCTCTTCAGGCACAATACCTAAGTAGTCTGTGTTAACTCCCGCTTCTTGTAATCTTAGTATCAGTTCATTAGATTCATCCATGTCAAAATATTCAACAATCGCTTGACTAATCATTGGTCCAATGCCGTCAATGGTCTCGATATCTTCAATCGATGCTTTCTGAATTGCTTCAATCTTTCTGAATTTTTCAGAAATTAAGCGTGCTGCTTTTGACCCGACATGTCGGATACCTAAACCAAAGAGTAATCTTTCTAAAGAATTACTCTTTGATTCTTCAATCGCATTTTGATATTTTGTTGCGGATTTTTCTTTTGTATTGGGAAGTGTTAAGAAATCTTCTTGCTTTAATGTGTATAAGTCACTCGGATCCGAAACCAATTTTTGATTGATTAAGTGTTCCATAATCTTATCACCTAAACCAGTAATGTTCATTGCGTTTCTTGAGCTGAAATGTATCATCTTCGCTAACTTCTGCGCTGGACATAAGGGATTCACACATCTTAGGGCAACTTCTTCATTTAAACGTACTAATTCAGCGCCACAGCGTGGACACGTTGTTGGTATCGGTAATGGTTGTGAGTCTTCTGGACGTTGGCTCATAACAACACTCACGATTTCTGGGATGATATCTCCCGCCTTATGAATCTCTACGGTGTCTCCAATGCGAACGTCTAATGCTTCGATTAAATCCACATTATGTAAAGATGCTCTTTGAACTGTTGAACCAGCTAATTGAACCGGGTCCATCACAGCTGTTGGTGTAACAACACCTGTTCTCCCTACAGTCCATTCAACTTCATTTAATTTTGTTTCCGCTATATCCGCTTTGAATTTATAAGCGATCGCCCATCTTGGGGCTTTGACGGTATAACCAAGTTGTTGCTGTAGGGCAACGTCATTGACTTTAATAACGATACCATCAATTTCATATGGTAAATCATGGCGTTCTTCTTCAATTTGATGAATAAAATCCATCACTTCAGTTTGATTTTTGCATAATTTTCGTAATGGGTTTGTTCTAAATCCTAAAAATTGTAATTGCTCGAATAATTCTGCTTGTGACTCTACATCAAAATCATCATTGTATAAAGCACTATATAAGAACATATTCAATCGACGTTTTGATACAGCTTTTGGATCAATTTGTCTTAACCCACCTGCTGCAGCATTCCGTGGATTGGCGAAAGGTACTTCACCCGTTTCTTCGCGTTCGTCATTCAGTTGCTTAAACACATCTTTTGGCATATAAGCCTCACCACGCACCTCAACAGATACAGGTTCTTTCAACTTCAGTGGTAATGAACGTATGGTACGAAGATTCGTAGTAATATCTTCTCCAACCGTGCCATCTCCACGTGTTGCTCCTCTAACAAAGGTGCCATTTTCATAAGTTAAAGCAATCGCTAAGCCGTCGATTTTACACTCGACCATAAATTCAACTTCTTGCTCGGTTTGGTTTTGTACACGTTGAATAAATGCTCCAACTTCTTCCTCGTTGAAGGCATTCCCCAAACTATACATCGCTTCGGCGTGTTCTACTTTCGTAAAACCTTCTAATAATTGGTCCCCAATTCTTTGAGTCGGAGAGTCAGATGTAATCCATTCTGGATGTGCTTTTTCAAGATTTTCCAGTTCATTATACATTTGGTCGTATTCTGCATCCGTGATATTTGGTTTGTCTAGCACATAATAATTATATGCGTGAAGATTCAGCTCACTTTTTAGCTGCTCGAGTCTTTCTTTTGCTTGTTCTAAATCTTTCGATTGAACCATTTATACCATCACTCCTAAAAAGCCATTTACGTTAATAGCAGTCTTCATTTCTTCGTCAAGTATATCATTCTTTACTGTTTCTATCAGTAAAAACATTCACTCTCTACTCTACTTTGCTTATTGGGGCAAAGGATGCCAGCAACTCTTTAATACCTTGTGAATCGAAGGCAATGCTTAGTAATGCATCACTTCCTGAACCTTTAACATTAACGACGGTTCCAACTCCCCAAGTTCGGTGGTCGACTTTATCTCCGACTATATAATTTGTATCTGTATTGTTAGTCACTTTTTTCTTCAATGCTCCAGTTGAGCCGCCTTTTGGACGTTGACTTAATAGAACATTTCTTGCCGCTTGGCTTGAACGTTTTCGCCCTTGCTGTCTAGTATTTTGAGAACGAATAACCGTTTGGAAAGATTGACCGACATGCTCAATCAAACTTTGGTCTATCTCAGATACGAATCGACTTGGGGCATTATGTTGATATCTACCATAAAGTAATCGACTTCTAGCTGCTGTTAGGTATAACTGCTCTTCGGCCCGTGTCATTCCAACATAAGCGAGTCGTCTCTCTTCTTCTAATTCATCATCACTTTCAGACGCCCGACTTAATGGGAATAAGCCTTCTTCCATTCCGACAATGAATACGTAAGGGAACTCTAATCCTTTAGCTGCATGCATCGTCATTAAGGTAATTTGGTCTACAGTTTCTTCTTCCGTCGTATCTGAAACAAGCGATAATTCTGTTAAGAATAAAGTTAGACGAATTCTTGGTGACTGTGTATCCAGTGGTTCTTCAGTAGCGCCATCTGCTTCATCAACAAAGTCAGGATCGGTTTCGATAATATCCTCTAAGTCCATTTGGTCAAACTCTTTCGTTACAGATGCGAACTCGTCTAAGTTTTCTAGACGATTCGTTGCCTCTAAAGTCCCTTCTTCTTGAAGACTTTGCTTGTAATCTGATTGTTCCCAAACTTCTGCAACTAATTCACTTAAAGTTAAGTACTCTGCTTGTTGTCTTAAGCGTTTGATCATATCGCTGAAGCGAACAAATTTAGTTTGTAAACTTGCAGTTAAATTTGAATTTCCTAGTTGGTCAATAGCTTCAAACCAACCTAAGTTTAAACTTTCAGCAAATTCAGCTAATTTAGCAATACTTGTAGGTCCGATTCCTCGTTTTGGCACATTGACAATACGGTTAAAGCTTAAGTTATCCGCTAAATTATCAATCAGTCTTAAGTACGCTAACGTATCTTGAATTTCTTTACGTGAGTAGAATTTCAAGCCTCCAACAATCTTATACGGTAAGTTAGCTTTTAACAATTGGTCCTCTAAGTTACGTGATTGAGCTTGCGTACGGTAAAGAATGGCGTAATCACTATTCGAACGTTTTTGATCCTCTTTCGTTTCAAAGATTTGTTGAATAACATATCTTGCTTCTTCTGAGTCAGATTCCGCTAAGTAGAATTTAACCTTATTCCCCTGTGCTTTGTCACTCCAAAGTTTTTTGTCTTTACGGTTGATATTTTTTTCAATTACGCTGTTGGCTGCATTTAGTATCGATTGAGTTGAACGGTAATTTTGCTCTAGTAAAATCACTTTGGCATCTGGATAATCTTTCTCAAAGTTCATAATATTTTCCATATTTGCTCCACGCCAACCATAAATACTTTGATCAGCATCCCCAACAACACAAATGTTTTTCAGTAAATCCGCTAATGTCTTCACCAATAAGTACTGAGTCTCATTCGTATCCTGGTACTCATCGACGTGAATATATTGAAATTTATTTTGATAGAACAGACGGACATCTTCATTTTCTTGAAGTAGTTTAACAGTTAATAATATTAAATCATTAAAGTCCATCGCATTACTTGTTTTTAGTTTTTGTTGATATAACTTGTAGACATTCGATTGAATATTGCCTAAGTAATCAGTGTTCTCAGCTGCAAAAGCATCAGGCATTTGCCCTTCGTTTTTTGCTGCATCAATCACCCAAAGCATTTCTTTGTAGTTGAATCGTTTGCTATCAAGATTTAATTCTTTTAGCACGCGTTTCATTAATGTTTGTTGCTCACCTTGGTCAATAATCGAAAAGTTTTGTGTATATCCAATTTGAGTGGCTTCTCGACGTAAAATACGTGCACACATCGAGTGAAAAGTGGATACCCAAATTGATGATGCTTCAGGTCCAACTAGTTTCTCAACACGTTCTTTCATCTCATTGGCTGCTTTATTTGTAAAGGTAATCGCCAACACATTCCAAGGTTTTATTTTTTTCTCTTCTAATAAATAAGCAATCCGATGGGTTAATACGCTGGTCTTTCCACTCCCAGCTCCAGCAGCAATTAGTACTGGCCCATCGGTTGTATATACAGCTTCTTGTTGTTTATTATTCAATCGGTTAATACTTTCGATTAACGATGACATATTATGACCTCCAATTTATCTAGTAGGTTGTTCACTCTAAAAAATCATACATAGTAGATTATATCAAAAATCAGTGTATAGTCCTAACAAACATTTGATGATTTTTCTGTGACTGATAGGACTCAACTTTGTCACAAACAATCTAATATTTTTATCGCTTTCATTAAAAAAATACCTCCTTGAGTTTATGGCTCAAGAAGGACATTTAATTTTCTATTCAGTTAATTCTGTAATTTGTATTTGGCGTTCACACTCTGATAATGAATCTCCTGTTACAATGACTTGTCCAATCAAACGTTTAGAGTCATTATTTATTGGATTAAACAAAGCAAAGCCCCAATCTGTTCTTAACATAAGTTGTGTTAAGAGATTCTCTTCATTCAAGACGGTTGCCGGTAAAGCAATCGCTGCTCTACTCTTAAGATGCAATGTTGGTAAAGGCAAGCCTAAAATAGCTCTCGCTGCTGCCTCATAATGAGAAATACTCATAGATCCAATCGTAAACATAGCTTCATCCGATAAACCGATACTTGCTTCGTTTATATAAACAACTCCTGCTGAAGTGATTAACATCTTCAACGTCAATGAACCAACTAAATTTAATGATTCCGCTAATAATTGCGCTAAACGGTTCATCTCAAGTTCTACCGGTTTAGATATTTGTGCTGGGAAACGCACTTGTCTTCCAAGCAGATCTCCTTGTTCACGCACTTCAAATATAGGATAAATTAAAATTTCACCACGTTCGTTACGAATAACTGTCACGCTGGCTTTTTTCTCAGTTGGAATCCATGCCTCTAAAATACATGTGGTCGCTTCTAGTTTTGCACTTGCTTCATCATAATCCTCTTCACCATACAAGATAATATGCTCATTCGCATTATCAACATGCCGTTGAGTTGATTTTAAAATACACGGGAATCCAATATATTCAACTGCTTCTTTTAAATCTGTTAAATTAGTAACCATAGAGAATGGCGCAACCAAACACTTGTTAGAATCTAAATAGGCCTTCTCGATCAGTCGGTCTGTCGTAATGGCAATTAAATCCTCTGATAAAGTTAAATCCGTTTGTGCTGCCAATAATTGAAATTCTCTATTCGATAGAATACCCATTTCAACCGTTACGACATCTACCCGTTCACTAAAATAATTTAAGACTTGCTCATTATATGATTCGGTAACTGTTTGCCACGTCGCAAATTGTCTCACTGGATTATTCTCAGATGTTACCAAACTAGCAACTCGGTAACCTAATTTACCTGCTGCTTGAGCCAAGACAGCTGCAGAAATTGATGAGCCAATAATTCCTAATGTCTCACCTGGATAATGTCTTTGCGCCATCCTGTCTACTCCCTTCAATATTGTATATTTAAATGCTCCTATAATAATAACACATCATACAATTTCTAGCACTGATAAATTAGTATTTTTCTAATTAGATTGGTTGATCATATTGATTCAATTCATAAGTTTCAATCATTTCGATAATCTTGTCGGCATAAGTAGGATCAGTTGCGTACCCGGATTCTTGTAATCCATTGGCTTGTTCTACATAGTTATCACCGTTGAGAACCGCTTGATAAAACGTTGGGTCCCAAGAGGTACCCTCATTGATTAGAATGGCATGGCCTTCCATCGAAGCTTCCCAACTCGGATAAACTTTAAATCGGTCGGTAATTTCAACCCATTCATCATCAAAATATTCTAACGTTTGAAAATCTACGCCATCTGGATCAGTGGCGTCCGTTTTGACACCGTAAAGATTATTATACTCTGCCCCAAGCTGACTCCGGCCAAAATCACTTTCTAAAGCTGCTTGAGCCATTGAAACACTGGCTAAGACACCATATTGTCTTTGAAGTCTTTGTGAAATTGGTACAATCGATTCGATAAAGCCGATTCGTTGTTCATAATCAACTTCACGTTGCATCAATTCACCGTGCCTTTGGTTTGCCGTATCAACCCATCGATAAATAACTATCCCACTTAATAAAGTAAAAATTACAAAAAAGATGGATAATATCCCAATCTTTTGTAGAAAATCGGTTTTAAATCGATTCCATGCTTGTTTGTAATTTGTTTTGCGTTTTTTACGTCGAGTGGGACGTTTTTTAAATTTAAATAATTTTCTCTTCTTCTTTTTGGCCATAATGCCTCACTTTTATTCGCTTTCTTGTAACTTCTCACTTTCATCCACAAACCATTGTAAAAGTTTTACCTCGTCATGTCCAATTTGTTGGCGAATAATTCCCGGTAATCTCAATTCAATAATATCATTATAACCCCATAAATTATAATCAACAATCAATTGTAGAATAACCATGTTTGATTTTCTTACACTTTCTTCCGTGTTCTCATCACTCTGATGCCATTCTAAGCGTGCAATCCCATTATTAACCCATTTTTTGGCGATTTGGTATTTTAAGAAATTATACTCTTTGACTGGATTGTTCACAACTTCTGGCATGATTTCTGTGGTTCTTACAACCTTTTGCACAAGCATCCATTCATAATCTGTGAATAATGTCGATAAAATTTGAACATTATCGTATTTAAGACCTTGTTCACCTTTCTTCCAACGATCCCAACTTTGTGGGGAGATACCTAGTTTTTCAGTGTAAAATGCTTTCTCACTCATATACTTTTCACGAATAACCTGAACTACGATTTGAATTAATGCTGGATTCATAATATCACCCTTTACGTGTATTTTTAATTATATTATACACCCTATACGTGATATATCCAAATGATTTATAGACAAATTTATAATATTTGATACTATTAGGTTTAGAAAAAATCGAAAGGATTCATTGATGGAAGAGAACAAATCATTTAAAGATAGATTGTCGCTCGGTTGGCGAGCAAGAAAAAGTGCTGTCTCAGTTTCTTTAATTATTATCGTATACTCAGTCTTTAATTTAGGACATGCAACTTTGGCCGCTCTATCAGCAGTGTTTGCCATACGTGAGAATATGACAGACACTTATAAATATGCAAAATACCGTATCTTTGGTAACACCATTGGCGTGTTAATTGCTACAACTTTAATTTTTTTAAGACGGAATTTTCCTATACTGAATAATGATATTTATACTTCAGTTTCTGGAGGTTTAGGAGTCCTATTAGTGCTTAATTTTTGCACTTTATTTGGTAATAAGCAAAGTATTATTAATTCGACGGCAACATTTTTAGTTGTATACTTAGGTACACCTGGAGACACTTGGCTTGTTTATAGTATTAGCCGGATTTTAGATACAGTGTTTGGAACGGGTGTTGCCATTGCTGTGAACCGAACCCTTCCAAACCGTAAACAAGATTCTTAAGACTTGATAACAATACAAAACCGCCTAGGCGTTATCTATATCAGATAATACCTAGGCGGTTTTTAGTATTTAATTAACGGTAATAGTATCTTCCGTCTGATTCATCGAAGAACCATTCAGCTGGTCTAGTTTCTCCAGTTGTTTCGTCATAAACTGTTTCTTCAGGTAAGTTCACGTAAGATCCGATGTTATCAACATATTGATTTGAGTAAGTTCTTCCATCTTCTCCTACTGTACCTGTTTCTGGTGACGATTCATCAACAACATTCACTTGAGATTGAGCCGCTTCTTCAGCAGCTAATGACTCTGCTTCTGCTTGGGCTTGTGCTTCCGCTTCTTCCTCTGCTTGAGCAGCCGCTTCTTCTTCGGCTACTTCTTCTGGTGTTTGCCCAGTTTCAAAGTAAGTCACAATGTCAGAAATAGAAGTTGAAATGGCTGGGACAACCTCTTCAGCACTCGTGAAGTTAGAAGTTAGAATGACAGTAATATAGTAAGTGTCTTCTAATTCAACAATTCCTGCATAGTTTTGTTGTGCAGTGTTTGTATCTGCTGATGCAATTTCATAACGCGTTTGATATCCAGCAATTTGACCTTCAGGATATTTTGTTGTCACTGGCGTGTTTAATAACAATTCTTTAATTGTTGCATCTGCTTCTTCTGATACTAATTCATTGTTTGCTAATTTATTAAGTAATTGAGCAATATCTTGTGCGCTTGTTACTGCACCAGTCACTTGCCCTGATTCTTGCATTGTTAACATTTGTGTTACTCGTGTTGAGAAGTAATTTGATTCATTTAACCATAAGTTAAAGGCGTTTGGTCCACCTGTTTCTTGAATTAAATGATTCATCGCTGACACGTCATTTGCTTCAACGACTGCTGATAATAATTCTTGAATAGTAAATTCTGTACCTTCTTCAGCAGTGGCTACGATTCCTTCGTCATTTTCAGCTACTAAATCAGATGACACTACGACTGGATCTTCAAGTGTTAATTCACCGTCTTCAATCGCATTGAATGTAAAGCCTAAGACAAACCATGAAATTAATGCGTCTGCTTCAACGCTTTGGTCATCATAAACATATGGCACTTCAGCATCTTGCGGGTAAACAACTGCTGATACATCACCAATAGAAGCTAAGTTATCTGTAATCGTTGAGTTAAAGAATTCAGCTTGTTCTGTATCTAATGAAGTTGTCGGTACTTCATAGGAAATACTTTCACTTACACCTAATGATTCAGATTCAACGTTAAGGACTTGTTCTTGAGCATCTGTAGAAAGTACTGCTACAGAAGGATCGTTAAAGCTGATTGTTAGTGTTTGGCCATCTTTAACTAATGAATAATCATCTTCTAGTTCTACTGTTTCTCCATTAGCATCAATAGTAAAGTTAAATGTTGTACTATCCACATTATCTAATGACTCATTGAATTCAAGTGCGACATTCGTTAATGGGTATTCATCTAAGTTTACTTCTTGATTCACAATAGATAATTGACCGTCAGCGTTACTTTCTTCTGATTCAGGTGACTCCGTTGATTCTTCTGTTTCACTTGTTGCAGCTGAATCTTCTGTTTCTGATTCAGAATCTTGTGTATCTTCAGAAGGTTCTTCCCCTTCAGATTCCTCAGTAACAGGCGCTTCCGTTACAGGTTCTTCAGGTGTATTTTGAACAACTTCTGTATCAGACGTCTGGAAATAATCTACAACTTGATTAATAATTCGTGGGCCATATAAAAAGGCTAAGAAAACAATAGCTACGGCAAGAACTAGTTTGATAATTCCCCATAACACACGACTGAATCCTCCACTAGAACGACGCGGTGTTTCTTGTACTACGTCTTCATTACGTGTTTCTTCTTTTAATTCTGCTACTTCTTGTTTATTGAAGACATGCCCACAATAGGCACATTGATTTTTACTTCTTACGTTTCTACCACAATTTGGACACTGCATTAACTCTACCTCCTAGAAATGTTGTCATTCCTCTTGTCCTTTCTATTGTAGCATAGAATGTGTCAGTTTGTCAGTTACAAACTAGAGGATAAATTCTTTAAACTGTTGTCATTCCATATATATATTAGTTTTGTAACATTCTTCTAACAAGCAAATTATTTTTATTTCAAAATAAAAACTCCCAACGATTCTAAAGTCAATTAACTTAGAATTCATTGAAAGTTTTTTGGAAAATATTTTGTTATTAATCTACACCTTTAAGTGCTTCAACCATATCGATTTTTTTCAGTTTAAAGTGCATAGCCACCATGACTATTGCAGAGAATGCTAAGGATATGAAGAATGAAGCGATGTAACCGCCTATTGAAACACTTGGATGGAACAAGACGTCCATCATTTGCATTGTTTTTAATAAGTAAGTATTTAAGATCGTTCCGAGCACTAAACCAACTAAGCTACCTAAGACTGTTAGTACCAATACCTCGTTAAAGATATACATACTTACTTCTCGGTCATAGAATCCAAGTACTTTAATCGTAGATAATTCTCGGATTCGTTCAGCAACGTTAATATTTGTTAAGTTATACAGAACGACAAAGGCTAATGAAGCCGCTGAGATAATTAGAACTAATGTAATTAAATCTAAACTTCCCATTTGATCTGCGATACTTTCAGCAAGTGTATTCAAATCGACAGTCGTTAAGACATTATCATTGTCCATAATCGATTCTTCAGTTTCTTTTTGACTGACACCTTCTGTGTATTGAACTAAGTAAGCATTTTGACTTAGTTCTTCCCCAAAGATAATTTCATATTGTTCAGGATTAACATAGAGGTAGTGAGAAGCATAGTTTTCTACAACTGTAAAATCTTCTACAGTAAACTCTTCAAAGTCTTCATTTTCTAAGGTAAATGAGTCGTTTTCTGATAAATTCAGTAACTCACCCATTCTTTCCGTGACAAATGGACCTTTATCTACGATGGCATTTGGAATTGGTTCCTGGCCTCTTTCGCGTAATGTAACGTAGTCCGAGAATGATTCTAAATCACCTAGAGGAACTGTTACAGTAACGGATTGTGTCTGACCATCTTCCAATTCTGCATCATACGTTTCAAGTAGCGCTGGCATATAGCCCTCTACGCCATCCATCTCTGTGAGTGTTTGATTCATGTCCTCAACTTCAGAATCTTCTAAATCGTCATTAAGGTATACCATGCCATCATATGTTTGGAGTTGATTAAATTGACCATCCACAACACCAGATATTGTATTACTAATTCCGAAACCTGTTACGATCAACATCGTACACCCTGCAACTCCGATAAGTGTCATCGAGTTACGTCCTTTGTATCTTAGTAGATTTCTCACTGTCATTTTGGTATTAAATGATAATCGATTCCAAATACTTGGTACACGTTCTAGTAATAATTTCTTACCTGATTTCGGTGGTTCCGGTTGTAGTAGATTAGCCGGTTGGGTACGCAACATTTTAAGTGGCGTATAGATTGCAGGGAATAAAGCTGTCGCCAAGGCTATCAGTGCTGCAAGAATATTCCATTCCCATAAGATTTCAATCTCAGGCGCATCGAAATAATACAACATATTATATGCATTTAAGATAACACCTGGAAAGACTGCATAACCGATGATTAACCCAACAACGATACCTAATATTCCGGCAATACCGGCATAGACAACAAATTTCTGGATAATCGTTCCATTGTTATACCCTAGTTGTTTCATTGTTCCCATGTAATTCCTTTGTTCACTTGCCATACGTTTAATTGTTGTGAAAGTCACTAAGATAGCTATCGCAAAGAAAAACACTGGGAATATATTAGAGATGACATTTAGTTGTTCTGCATTATCATTTAAACTTTGATAGGCACTTGAACTTCCACGTTTCTCCACTACATAGGTTGGCTCTTCTAAATCATTTAGAGATTCTTTAGCTTCAGCAATATCTGCTTCAGCCTGCTCTAAATCTTCTAAGGCATCTTCTTCTTCTGAGATAAATTCATAACGATTTAAGTTATACTCAGCGTCACCTTGCATCAATTCCATTCGACCAGCTAGAGCATCTTCACGACCTGTTTCAAGTTCTCTTTGCCCTGCAATAAGCGTATTGTATGACTCGTCGATCACCCGTTTACCATCGACAAGACTCGCTTGTCCTTCATTAAATTGTGAAATACCTTCATCTAAAGCTTGTCGACCTTCAGTGATAGCAGCATATGCTGTATCTAACTCACTTTGACCTGCCGCACTTTGAGCATTCAGCTCAGTCCAACCTTGGTTAATCGTACTTTGCGCTGCTTCTAATTGACTCAAACCAGCATAATATTCATTCCAACCAGCTGCTAATACAGAACTTTGTTCATCGAGTGTCGCTTGTCCCGTTTGCAACATATTCACTGCCTCAACTAATTGAGTCAATTCAGATTGAATTTGACCTAAGTCCAATTCCGGAGGTAGTTCATTTAAACCACCATCTTCGAGAAGTTGATCTAATTCAGCTTGCGCAGTCGTCAGAGCCGCTTCCGTTTGACTGAGCTGACTATTAAGCTCTTCAATTTGAGCTTCTAAAGAATTGAATCGTTCAATTTGTTGATTCAACTCTGCCAGTTCTGAGTTATTTTGTTGAAGTAAAGTGCTAAATTCATTCAATTCATTTCTTTGTGTTTGTATATCACTTTCAATTTGAATGGATTCCGCTTCAGTTAATTCTGGATTTTGTAATTGTGATTCTAATGCACTGATTGCTTGTGATAATTCAGCCATTTGTTGATTATAAGACTCAATCTGAGTTAACAATTCATCTCTTCGTGCAATAAGTCCCGAAATATCTCCAATATTATTGTATTCTGTTTGGAGTTGGTTTAATTCCGTTTCGATGTTTGTTAATTGCTGTTCTAATTCACGTATTTCAGCTATTTTATTAATTAGCTCATTGTCACTTCCAGAAGGGTTTTCTGGGAGTGTTTCTGTTTGAGTCTCTAACTCAGCTATTCGATTATTTAATAATTGTAGAACATCATCAATTGAAGTTGCTGGGCTCAATTCAGTTCCAACAAGTTGTTCTAGTAAAGTGATTTGTTCTGTCGAAAGTTCCAAATCAGCTAACGTTTGCTCTAGCTCTTCAGCCTCACCTAATTCATTGACTATACCTGTGAGCTCTTGAAGATTCTCTCTTAAGATATCTCGTTCAATATTTAATGAATTAATCCAAGATACAATATCCGGATTTGTTCCGGTATCCGATTGCTCAAGAACTTGAAGGAAGCCGTTAATAACATCAATCTGATCTTCAATTGCAGCTAACAATTGCTCTGGTGGTATCTGATCGTTTGTAGCAAGACTTAATTGGTCTAGCAATTCTTGTCTTCCGGCAGCCAATTGACTATAACCGGCATCAAGTGCCGCTTGGCCTTCAACCAATTGTGAATAACCTGCTTGAGCTTGCGATGCTGCTTGATCTAACTGTGCTTGTGCATCCGTTAATTGTGACTGAGCAGATGCGATTTCTTCATTAAAGGTCGCCAGTCCTTCTTCATATTGGGCCAAGCCTTCTTCATAAGTTTTTTCATTATAATTCAGTTGTGCCCGTGCATCCGCAAGTTCTAACCGACCTTGTTGATACTCTTTGATTCCATCATTCAGTTCTTCTTCTCCGCTTTCGATGTCAGCAATCCCTTGATTAAGTGTTCTTTGGCCTTCGAATATTTCTTGATGCCCCTCTGATAAAGTTGCTTGAGCATCTTCTAAAGCTTCACGAGCATCTTCTAATGTTTGGTAACCATCAGCCACTTCAGTTTCCCCTTCATCGATGGAAGTCGCAATTTCATCTTGCAGCTCCACAATTCGTACTTCAGGTCTACCTTCTAAGTCTTCTTCAAATGAAGCCACAGTCTGATCGACAATTTGATTATATTCTGGTGTATAGGCTTCGTATTCTCTCGCATCATCTACCCAATAATATGCTTCAGAGTATAAATCTCCACTCACTGCTTGATCACTAATAATTCCAAAGACATTAGCCGATCCGCTTCGTGTCATTCTTTCTATATAAAGTGGATTACGAGCAAAGCCGACCACTTCGAACTCTTCCGTCTCCAATGTGAAACCAGCACTGTCCGAATTATCTAGTGTAATTCGATCACCTATTTGGATAGGTGAATCCATTTGTGCATTAAGTGTTTCTAGATATTTTGTATCGAGGACAATCTCATCCGTATCTTCAACCATTCGTCCTTCAAAAATCTTGAAGAAATTTGTACTCTCATCACCATTGTAGGTGAATATCTTCGCATTCTCTTCACCAGGACTGACAATAGCATTAATGGACTGCATGGGTAAGATAGTGACGTCTTCTTGAATGTTTAGCAAGTCAATATCTGTGTCATTGAGCCCAACCGTTGATAATATGTGTCCATCAGGCATATTATTCTCTTGATATACTTCTCGAGCAGTTCTTACCATGGAAGGCCCTGCGGCTCGAATTCCAACGAAGAAAGAGACACCTAAGGCAATGATGGCAAATATTGAGATAAAGCGAGGAATCGATTCTTTTATTTCTCTTAAATTATCCTTCCATAAAGCAGAATACATAGTATTCCCCCTTCTTGATACTAATTACCATTTTATTTCATCTACTTTTAGAGGCGTTTCATTTATAACAATATCGTCTACTTTCCCGTTTCTAATCTTTATTACCCGATCTGCCATCTCTGAAATTGTTGTATTATGAGTAATAACAACAATGGTGGAATCGGTATTACGGCTTGTATCTTGCAATAATTTAAGAATTTGCTTACCTGTCTCGTAGTCTAATGCACCCGTAGGTTCATCGGCTAATAATAATTTTGGCTTGCTGGCAATAGCGCGAGCAATGGATACACGTTGTTGTTCTCCACCTGAAAGTTGAGCTGGAAAATTATCCGCTCGGTGGTCTAACCCACATTGCTTAAGGACATCCATCACATCCGCATCACTATTAGATATTTGAATCGATAACTCAACGTTTTCTTTTGCGGTTAAATTAGGCACAAGATTATAGTTTTGGAAGACAAAGCCAATATTATTTCTACGAAATGTTGTTAATTCTTTGTCTGAATAATCACTAATATCTTTTTCAGCAATAATAACCTCACCGGATGTCGCTTTATCCATTCCACCTAATATATTTAACGTTGTGGATTTACCAGCTCCTGAAGGTCCCAGTATTACAGCGAATTCGCCTGATTCGATGGTGAATGTGACACAGTCATTTGCGCGAGTGACTACTTCACCGCTTTTATATTCTTTTACTACATCATTTAGTTCTATATAACTCATCTAATCTCACCTCTATTACTAATCTTCGCGATAAAATACCAACACCTTGAGGTAACTACTTTCTTCATCTGGACTTGTTGGAAAGTCTTCTGGAAGACTGAATTGTTGGATTAAATAATAAGTTCCGTTCAACTCTTGCGTTGCCGCAACCATATCATCTCGGAAATCTTCTAAAGCATAACCACTATGGTTGGTACTTAATATCGTCATCCCATTTGGATTTGTTAATTTAAATAATTGTTTTGCTAAGTTTGAATAGTCTTCTTCGACTCTGAACATTTTCTTTTTAGTTCGAGCGAAGCTTGGAGGATCACTAACAATTAAATCAAATGTAATGTCATTTTTGGCTGCGTAATCTAAATAATTAAAGACATCCATCACACGAATCTCATGTTTAGAATCTTCAACTTCAATATCATTTAACGCAAACTGTTCTGTTGTTAATTCAATGCTGCGGTTGGCTACATCAACACTCACTGTATGGTCGCTTCCACCAACTGCTGCGGCAACCGAGAATGCACCTGTATAACTAAAGATATTCAATACAGACATACCATTCGCTTGAGTCTTAATAAAATCACGCACGTCTCTTTGGTCTAAAAAGATTCCTGTCATCCAACTTTCACCTAAATGCACAGCATAGTTAAGATTATTCTCTTTAACGACTAATGGATCCGGTGCTTCGGCGCCACTGACTAATTGAATGGGTTCTAAATCATCTGTTTGGAAGCGGAGCGTCTCATAAACTCCCTTAACTTTAGGTAATAATTGTTTTATTGCTTCAAAGAACCAATGACGGTATTCATAAATCCCTTTAGAATACCAATTAATTTGAACGTAGTGGTCGTACCAATCAATGGTCACCCCACCAATTCCGTCCCCTTCACCGTTAAATAAACGGAAAGCAGTCGTTTCGGTACTATTAAAGAATGCTTCGCGTTCTTCAAAAGCTTCTTCTAAGACATAATAGACTAAACTGTCGTTCCAATATTCATCTTGATAAGTGGTAATTAACCAGCCAACACCTTTATTTTGGCGTCCGACTAACATTTTCCCTAAGAATTGATTGTCAAAATCATGTAAGATGACGACATCTCCTTCAATAAAGTGTTTTGCTTTATCTTCGTTTTGGAAATCCTTCGCTTTAATTAATTTTCCACCTTGTTTAATTCGCTTTGTCGCAAGTTCTCTTAATTTATATTCTGCCATTTTGAACACCTTATTCTTTCTCTTTTAATTTAATAACTGTGTGTCGTTGTCATAACGTTGATTCTCAGCGGTTAACACTGATTCCATCAAATATGAAAATTCACTCATTGTCATTTTATTCAATTCATTTATTTCTGGTATCTTTTCTTCTGATGGTGTCATGGATAATTCTAAACGATAATTAAAAGATTCGATATCTGCTGTTTTATTACTGAATATATTCAGCATAAATTGTTCATAAAGACCTGTTAATGTTGCGTTATAACTACCTACCTCAGGATTTATACTAATAGTTGCTTTGGTTAATTTATCTGTCACGTGATTTGTACTAATATTACTTTCCCACTGATAATCAGCTGGAAACTCTCGATTATCCAACCTTCTCGAAGATATTAAGTCATCTGTAATTTGTGAAGACAATGTCGACTGAAATGTTAGTCCTCGTGAGTTTTCAGTGATATTAAATTGTTGATTCGGAATAACATCATAAGAAATGTGTCGATCATCACTTTCGTTAATATCCACATTTAAACTATAATTCAAACTGAAACTGCCCGCATTTTGATAGAATCCACGTGGAATCTCAAGTCTTTCCATATCAATAATCGTGCTATCATTTAATTGATAGATATCATCCGTAGAGATATCCTCTATTTGAGATAAATCTGGAAAGTATAATAAATTATCGATTAACTCTTCATTCATATTAATCGAACCTAACTCATCTTGATTAATTGCAATGTAGTAATTATTGAATTCATTTAGTTGGTTTTGAACATTTTGAGGAAAATACGTTTGCTCAAAAAATCCCGTATCCGTTAATAAATTGATTGTATTAATGTAAGCTAAAGAAAATTCACGATAAGAAACGATGTCATAAGTTGAGACTGATTGTGTATTGTCTTGTCCATATTCATAAATATCAAACGTTAATCTTGCATCCCCACTTATAGAATCAGCAAGAATCTCACCTTCAGCAAGTAATTTGTTCGAATCAACATTCATATATCGCAAAGTGATTTTATATTTATCTGATGCTTCTAATTTATCTAATACTTGCTTAAAATCTTGATCAACTTCTTCTCGTATGGCGAGCTCTTCTTGCATTTCTTCATCTTCAGATGCTTGGGCAAACTGTATTGGATAATTAATGAATGAAATGAGACTCAGAGATAACAATAATTTCTTTAATTGACGCATAATTATTCGCTCCTGACCTTTTTACTCCGCTTCATATATTAGCACATTATTTCGAACTGAGTATGAATTTTATCTTCTTTATTATCAGCTACTACGCTTACATTAAAAAAGCATACACTTTTAGTTTTAGACACTAAAAATGTATGCATTTAAATCACAAGAAACGATTAACTATCTTCTATCTTTATCGTCGTTATTGAAGGCATCTTTCACACCGTCTACCGCACCTTTGACAGTATCTTTAACGTCATCTAGGGCTTCTTTAGCTTTACCGCTATTTTTTTGTGCTTTTCCTTCTGTTTCACGTTTTTTATCGCCAGTTACTTTACCTGTAACTTCTTTTGTTTTTCCTACAACTTGATCTTTTTTATCTTCTGACATATTTTTCCCCTCCAAATTTTTATTATTTCTTTATTCTTATATTTTATTGAAAAAGCAGTGCTATTGTCAATTAATAGGCTTTTTCTCCGGTTATGACTATCATTATTTTGATAATGAAAGAAATAAAATAATGACGACAGTAAAACTTGCTAAAAAGCTTTTCATGTTCTAAACTAAATTTAGTTAAAGGGGTGTATTATGAAAGTATTACTATATAGCGAAAACTTGAAACAAATTAATAAATCTGGCTTAGGTAAAGCCATTCAACACCAGAAAGAAGCTCTTTTTTTAAATAATATAGAATATACAACTGACATAAATGATACGTTTGATGTTCTTCATATTAATACGTATTTCCCAAAATCATATTATGTCGCATATAAGTTAGGGCATAGTGGCATCCCTGTCGTTTACCATGCTCACTCAACCGAGGAGGATTTTCGAAATTCATTCATCTTTTCAAACCAAGTCTCTCCATTGTTTAAACAATGGTTGATTCAGGCTTATCGTCAAGGTGATATTCTCATCGCTCCTACACCTTATGCTAAAAAGTTACTTGAATCGTATGATATCGGACGAGAAATTGTGAGTGTATCAAATGGGATTGATTTGCGCCGTTTCAATCACGTAGATAATGCCAGAGAACTGTTTCTTGAAGAGTTTAATTATGAATCTGATGACTTTATCGTTATGGGTATTGGCTTATATTTAGAACGGAAAGGGATTCTGGATTTCGTGGAATTGGCCAAGCGCATGCCACATGTTCAATTTATTTGGTTTGGTTATACTGATCTAAAACTTGTGCCTGACAATATTAAACAAGCGATTCAAACGGACTTACCAAATCTAAGATTCGCTGGTTATGTCCCTAATGATTCCATCATACTCGCTTTACAAGGATCTGATTTATTCTTATTCCCAACGATGGAAGAAACAGAAGGGATTCCTGCTTTAGAGGCCTGTGCAACAAAAGCAAACTTTATTGTTAGAGATATCCCAGTATTTGATGATTGGTTAATTGACAAGAAACATGTCTATAAAGGAAGAGACATTGACGATTTCGAACGATTAATCGAACAATTTAGATTAAATGACTTGCCTCCTTTAGGCGAAGCCGCCTATGAGGTTGCTAAAGAGAGAAATCTCATCGAAATTGGCAAGCAATTAAAAGACGTCTACCAAAAAGCCATCGAAATTAAACTCGAGGAAGAAAAAAACTGAAGTAGATGAATGGCTTATTGCCGTTCATTTACTTCAGTTTTTTATGCTTTCTTAATTAAATGTGTATCCAAGAATTTATCCAATTGCCCCTTATCTCTCGCTGTTTGCCCTTGAGAGATGTTTGTCGGGTTTAGATATAAACGCGCTTGCTCATTGTTATTTTCATCAAATGCAGCAACTGCCTCACCTTCATCTTCGTCGAACACTCGATCCACGTGATGATAAGTACTTTCTAATATCTCTTCGACATCCATTGCGATTGCATCGCGCAATACTTGATACATCTCAGCTTGTGCTTCAGGAATATAGAATATATCTACTTTTACTAAGTCTTCTTGCTCAGTTTTTTTACCTTTTTGTCTTCTCTTTTTTGCCAACTCGCTTCCACAGACCTTTCTATCTTTTCTTATGGATTAAGTATTTATTCATAAATTCCATAGAATCATTTAAAAGAAGTTCCTCTAGTAAATTTATCACAGAAGAATCTTCATTTGTTCCAATTTGGTAGGTTGTCGATAACAATAATTCATGATCAGCATTGCCCATTGCGATATTGTAATGGGCTTCTTTCATCATACTTTCATCATTTAAGCTATCGCCAAATGCCATTGTATCTTCTTTTTTAATATTGTATTTTGTCTGTAATTTTCTTACAGCACTTCCTTTACCGCCATCTTTTGAGTATACATCTAGCCAACCGTCACCACTCGTTACCGAATCAATGTCTTCAAAACGTTCTTTCAAAATACGCGTCATTATTTTATTTCGATCAAGTGAGTGCGTTGAATAAATCGCGAGTTTAGTAGGCTTTTCTCCTTCCGGTAAATCTTCGAACTTTTCAATATAGGCTAAAGCATTATTATATTGAGAAATGTGTTCAAAGGCTTGATTTCCAGTATTTACCATAATGTGGAAACCTTCAAATTCATCAACAAAGGATGCAATTTTATAGAGAGTCTCTCTATCCACAGTCGTTGTTGATAACTCTTCATTATTTTTTACTATAAAATTCCCATTATCACAAGCAAAGTATAAATCTTTTTGATCTTCTTTCGAGAAGTAGTCAATAATTTTGTGATAACTGTTCCCAGTTGCTATACAAACCAATACATCTCGGCCTTTCAGCGTATGAAGTGCGTGATTAAAACGTTCGACGTCGTAGCTTTTGTCTTTTCTCAACAGAGTTTCATCTAAGTCAATTACAATTAATTTTACAGTCATTATAAACTCCTTATAAGATGTCCATTTCGTATTAATAGTATCATATTTAGTCACTGGTTTTAAATAGATTTACTTCCAAAAACGTTGTAAACCTTTCCAACTAATGCTGACCTTCTTATTTTTCTAGAGTTTTATTAATGATAGCGCTAATGATTTGTCGTGCTTCTTCGCCTTCTGGCGTCGGGTACACGGGATAGATATGATTCATCTTCTCAGCAATATATAAATCGTGTTCAATATTATCTTCTTTTAAACGGTTCGCAAATTGAAGGATATCTGGATAAAAAACTTCATGCGTCCCAACAAATAACGTAATACGTGCTAAATCACGACCACTAATAAGCATTGGACTCACGAGTGGATCATCGATACGCCCCTCTTTTCCTACCCAATATTCACTTGCTAAATTCAAGCCAATTTGACTGATCATCGGATCCAATGGCTCTAAATCTGGAATTTCTGGATTCTCGTTGGCAATATCTAGCCACGGTGATAAGGCGATGATTTCATCCGGTTGCTGGATACCTTCTTCCCTTAATGCATCTGCCAGACCTAAAGCCATACCTCCGCCAGAAGAATCCCCCATCAAGATAATTGGATTGTCATTCACATTCTCTTTAAGCATTTGCTTGTATAATGTTAAGACATATGGAACAGACTCTTTATAAGAGTATTTCGGTGTTTTTAAATATTGTGGGAATATTACTTGAGCATTCGTCTTCTTCACTACTGAACGTAAGAAGAAGTAGTGAGTTGGATAAGGCGGAAAGGCATAGCCACCACCATGTAAGTAAAATATTATGGGTTGCTTTTCCTTTTTCTTATTCCATGAAAAAACTTGCATGGGCCCATGATAGCTTTCTTCTACTTTATGCCCTACCATGATATCTGGTTTAATTTGTGGTTTGGTATTCCATTTGATGAAATCATCAATGCGGTTTTGATGTTCGAATAGCTTTCGCTGCTCTTCTTTCATTCCGTAAACAAATAGACCTCGTTCAATTAGCCAACTTGATAGGGATTGATTTTTATACTTAGGAAACAGTTTAGTTGCTAATAGAATTCCTCCCGCAACAGTGAGTCCTGCCATCGATATTTTTTTTAGTGTTGAATTTTTCTCCTGCAACCATGCTCCTCCTTTGAATTTTGTTCTTGTCTTATTATTGTATCAAAATGTTTGTTTATTGATAAATCTTATGATTATGTTTACTAATTTGACTATTTATGAGAAAATAATTAGACTATATCTAATTTTTTTAATTTAGGAGGACTTTAATGAAAGAAGCATTTAAATTTGCGTTCCCCCATACTATCCCAATTATGGCGGGCTATATCTTTTTAGGGATACCCTTTGGATTATTGGCTGTGAGTCAAGGTTTCTCGCCATTATTTGCTATTTTAATGAGTGTGATTATTTACTCAGGTGCAATTCAATATGCTGCCATTGATGTATTTTTAGCATCTTTTAATCCAATTAATGCAATAATACTTACGTTGATGGTAGGTGCTAGACATATCTTTTACGGTATTGCAATGCTTACAAAGTTTAGTAAATTAGATTCAAAAAAATACTATACCATCTTTGGTTTAACTGATGAGACTTTCTCGGTGCTTGTTTCTATTGATGTTCCTGAAAATCTCAGTCGAGATTGGGTGTATTTCTTCATTACTTTACTCAATCAAATGTATTGGGTTTCTGGAACCGTTATTGGCGTCCTCTTAGGAAGTATGATTACAATTAATCTTGAAGGGATTGATTTTGTTCTAACTGCACTATTTATTACTATCTTTGTTGATCAATGGTTAAATAGTTCTAGTAAAGTTCCTGCCCTTGTTGGAATCTTATCTGGTTTGCTTTGCTTAGTACTATTTGGTGCAAACAATTTTATGATTCCTGCGATGGTATTTATCGTTGGCTTCTTCTTATACCGCTTTAATAAGAATGGGGTGGCTCGTCAATGACACAAACCCAACTTTGGATTACATTTGCTATAATTGCGGGTCTTACGATGCTGACCCGTTTTATAACTTTTATTATTTTTCCGGCCGGTTCTCAACCACCTAAGGCAATTATTTATTTAGGTTCTGTATTACCCACTGCTGCCATGGGCTTGATTATTGTATTCGCGTTGAGAAATACACCTGTCCTCACTTATCCTTATGCTATCCCTGAAGTGATTGCTTCTCTATCTATTGTCATTATTCATTATTGGAAACGAAATACAATCTTAAGTATTTTAGTTGGAACCGTTATTTATATGTTTCTTATACAAAGTATCTTTTAACAAAAATAGACCTGACTTAGTTTTGGCTAAGTCAGGTCTATTACTTTTCTATATTACATTTCTTCAGGTGCTTCAACACCTAAGAGATTTAATGCGTCTTTAATCACAATCGTAACAGCTTTAACTAAAGCCATACGTGATTCTAATTGGTCATCATCGTTTAAGATACGCACATTTGCATAGTATTTATTGAATTGTTGAGCTAATTGGATAACATATTTAGCAACTAAAGAAGGTTCAAAGCGTTCAATGGCATTTTCTACGATACGTGAGTAGTCAGCGATTTTCTTAATAACTTCCCAACTGTATGCATCGTTAAGATTTACAGTTGTGTCTTTTGAAATTTCTTTGTCGTATTTACGAATCATACTCATTGAACGTGCGTAAGTATATTGTACATAAGGACCTGTTTCTCCTTCAAATTGAACAATATCTTTTAAGTTAAAGTCAAAGTTATTCATACGGTCTGTTTTAAGATCGTGGAATACTACCGCTCCAACACCGACTTGATGAGCCACTTCTTCTTTATTCGCTAAATCAGGATTTTTCTCATTGATTTGTTCAGTTGCTAAAGTGATCGCATCATTCAATACTTGTTCTAGTAAGACAATTTTACCTTTACGTGTTGATAGTTTCTTACCGTTTAAAGTAATTAAACCAAATGGTACGTGAGTCATATCTTTATACCATTCATAACCTAATTTGTCTAAAACAGCTTTTAGTTGTTTAAAGTGAACACTTTGTTCATTCCCAACTACATAAACATTTTTAGCAAAGTTATAAGTGTTGTAACGGTAGATGGCTGCTGCTAAGTCACGCGTCACGTAAAGTGTGGCACCATCTGATTTTTTAATTAAGGCAGGTGGTAAGTTTTCTTCTTCAAGGTCAACGATGGTTGCACCTTGGTCAATTTTAGTTATGTTTTTACTTTCTAATTCTTCGATAACAGCTTGCATTTTATCATTATAGAAGGCTTCCCCATTGTATGAGTCGAATTCGATATTTAACATATCATATACTTTTTGGAATTCTTTTAATGATTCGTCTTTGAACCAAGTCCAAAGTTCGATCATTTCTTGATCGCCATCTTCTAATCGTTTGAATACCGCTCTGGCTTCGTCATCTAATTCTGGATTTTCTTCTGCTCTTTCATGGAACTCAACATATAGTTTAACAAGTTCATTGATAGGATCTTTTCTAACTTGTTCTTCATCGCCCCATTTTTCGTAAGCAACGATTAATTTACCAAATTGAGTACCCCAGTCACCTAAGTGGTTAATACGAATTGGGTTGTAACCCGTTTTCTCAGCTAAGTTAGCGATTGAATTACCGATAACTGTTGATCTTAAGTGTCCCATAGACATTGGTTTAGCAATATTAGGTGATGACATATCAATCGTCATTGCTTCGCCGTGACCAATATTTAAATCTCCATAGTCTTCGCCTTCATTTAGAACTTGTGTAACCAGTTCGTTAGCGACATTTTCACGTTTAAGAAAGACATTAATATAAGGACCTACAGCTTCAACGCTCTCGAAGTTATCCATACTTATTTGCTCAGCGATATCACTCGCAATTTGTTGAGGCGCTTTACGGAATACTCTAGCTAATGCGAAAGCAGGGAAAGCTAAATCCCCATGTTCGGTATTATTTGGTACTTCAATTAATTTGGTAATTTCTTCTTTGCTTAAATGCTCACCAACAATTGGTGTTAAAGCATCTACATATATTTGTTTGATATCCATTGTTTATATTCCTCCTATAATAAAACTCAAAATAAAACACCTCAAGAAAGACATAATTAAATGTCTCTCTAGAGGCGTTAACTTATACGCGGTACCACTCTAGTTCCATGAATCACTAACATTCATGCTCTTGTATTGATAACGAAGTTTCCTCCGAACTAGAGTATCTAGTTGTACGATGAAAGTGCGCTTCGATAGGTATCTCTGACTGGCTCTCAACATCCCAGCTTGCTGTATAGAGATAAGTTATCTACTCTCTTTCAAGGGTTAACTGTCTCCTAAACCGCAATTATTCTACCAAAATATATGATGTTCGTCTACACTTTAATGCTTATTTGTTGATTTATTACGAGTAAAGACTAAATATGCCCCACTTAGTAATACTAAAACGCCTAAGAATAAAATTCCTTTTGTTGACGTTTCACCGGTATTTGGTAAGTCATCATCATTCTCTTCTACACTTGATTCGACTGTCACTTCCACAGATTCTTCTTGTGAGATAGACGCTTGTTCTGCATTATACACAATACCGAATGTACCTAATTGTTGAGTTCTAAAGGTAATTCTTTGGTTATGTAATGCAAATGTTAAGTTTGAATTGTTGCTATCGTTTACACGAACCACTCGTAATTGCGAATTAACAGGACGTGTTGGAATCTTAATCTCGGCAATTCGAGTTAATTGAACTGCTTCGTTATTCTCATCCAATAAAGTAATTGTGTAAATATCCGCATCCGCATTCTCTAAAGTTGCTGCACTATCTAATGTTTCAACATGAATATTTGAAACTTTCATTGCGTCTTGTGGGTTTACCCAAACTTCTATACCTGTTTCAGCATCAATAAATTGTCTTGTCGCTTGAGATGCTTCTTCATCAATACTTGCTTGTTCAGCTGGTGTTAAGCTTTGAGACTCATCAACAATCACACTTGATGATTGTGACTGACTAGAAGACTCGCTACTTGATTCTTGTGAGCTTGTTGATTCAGAGCTTGATTCTTGTGAGCTTGACTCCTCAGAACTTGAAGATTCTTGAGCAGTGGCTCTTGGGCTAACGGTAATTGTTTCATTCGCTACAATCCCAAATTCACCCGTTAATTCTTCGATTTCAAAACCTTCGGGTACATTGATAATTTCATATGGGTATGAACCAACTTCTAAGTTATCTACTGTCACTTCTCCATTATTATCTGTTGTATACGTTTCGTGATCGATTCTAATCTCAACGCCTGCGACAGGTTGATTATTATTATCTCTAATTTGAATTGTGACTGAAGCAGTCTCTGGTAATTTTTCGATCCTTATCTCTGCTTCAAAAGCCGATCCTTCTTCAAGCTCAGTCGCTTGTTCTTCTGAATTATTATAGTAACCATCGGGCGTACTTGTTACAGAATAATTATAACGACCAGGCTCTAGACTTTCAAAATGAGCGATACCTTCAGCGTTCGTTGTTCCAGTTAAGCCACCAAAAGCAAGACTAGCACCTTCAACAGCATCCCCGTTTTGATCGACTACTTTAATATCAGCCGTTGATAATTCGATTTCTCTTTCAACGCTAATCGCTGCAGTTGTTATTTCTGATTCATTGACTGTCACTTCTCCACTTGCATTACCAATATATCCTTCTGGTAATTCTGTGATTGAATAAGTGTACGTATTGGGTTCAATATCCGCAATCGTTGCCGTTCCTTCTGTATTCGTTGTAATTGTTGTGTCATTGATTGAAATAACCGCTCCTTCTACTGGAGAATTATCTTGATCAGTTACATTAAAGATGACTGTTCCCGGTTGGACATTATGTTGAACTTGTAGAGTTCGAGCTTCTGTTGCTCCTTCAGCGATATAAACACTTTGAGAAGCGATATTATGTTCATAATTTTCTGGTAATTCATTAATAATATATTCGTACGTACCTTCTACCAGTTCATCAAATACAACTTGACCCTCGGCATTGGTTGTTTCTGTTTGATCTTCATTTAACTGTACTTGGGCACCAGACACAGCTTGGTCACTTTGATCCATGACTGTAATCGTTAATTGTCCGGGTGCAAGTTCTCTTTCTACAGTAACAGTCTCTTCAATATGATTATTTGCTTCAATTATCACTGTCCCAGATACTTGACCAGTATAATTTTCTGGTAAGCTTGCTAAAGTATAGTTGTATGTTTGGTCTGCATTTAATCCTTCGATAATCACTTGTCCGTTTGAATTTGATGGATAAGTATTATCATTCAGTGTGATTTGAGCGCCATCAACTGGTTCGTTATTTTGATCCACGACACTAAATGTCACTTTCCCAAATTGCTCAACTTCACTTAGATTAATTTCTTGTGTTGCTTCTTCATTGGCAACAATTGCTAGTTGACCTTCCGCCGGTGTTTCATATTGTTCTGGTAAATTTGTCACCGTATAGTTATAAGTACCCGGTCCAATGTCAGTAAATTCAGCTACACCACTTGGGTTTGTTGTGGCAGTCTCATTCCCTAATTGAATTTCAACATTTTCAACGGGTTGGCTAGCTTCATCAACCACTGTAAATACAGCACTATCAACCTGTTCTGCTTGCGCAATGACCAGTGTATCTTCAACTTGTTGGTCTGGATTAATTGTAATCGTTCTTACTTCAGCTTCTCCATCTAAGACATAACCTTCTGGTAAAGCCGTAACAGAGTATTCGTAAGATTGATTTGCTTCTAAATCTTCAAATACGACTTGCCCGCTACCATCTGTGATTGCAGTCTGCTCACCTAATGTAAGTTCTGCACCATTAATTGGTTGCTGTACATCATCAACAACATTAACTAATAATGAACCATAAGCTACTGATGTTGGTAAGGCAATTGCTTCTTCAGTAGGTGCAGATTCAACTACGTTTACACTTCCTGATACAGGTATTTCAAATCCTTCTGGAGCTGAAATTACATCATAAGAGTAACCGCCAACTGGTAAGGCTTCAGTTTCCACTCGGCCAGTTTCAGTTGTAGTATAAACACTGTCAGCGATTTGAATTTCCACCCCATTAATGGGGTCAAAAGCTTCATTTGTTACCACAAATTCAATGTTATTTGTATTGACATCTGCTGATAAAGTAATCGTTGCTTCAGTGTGAGTGGTTGGATCAACAACAACTGTTCCTGTCGTTTGTTCTAGGCTATATCCTTCAGGAACACTATTAATTGTATAAGTTGCTTCTCCTACGGGTACTTCTGAGAATACCGCTTGACCGTAAACATCTGTATAAATTTCACTATCATTCAATGTCATCGAAACATTAGAAACCGGCACTGATTCTTCATCAAGAACAGTTAAAGTTACTGTGTTTGCTTCTGGAGTTTCTGGAATGCGTTCAACAGATATTTTAACGTTCGTCGTTTCTTGACTCACTACCGTAATTGGTTCAGCTGGCATCGTGATACCTTCAATAGAATAATCTTCGGGTACAGAAAGTACTTCTACTTGGACCTCTCCAGCTGGAACATTGTCAACTTTAAGGAAACCTTGCGCATTTGTTGTAAACTCTTCACCATTTACACTAAGCACAGTGTTCGCTACTAATGAGCCATCACTACCAATAACTTGTACCATTAATGTACCCGTTTCTTCAGGTACTTCTTCACCTGGTGTGTCCGGTTCATCTGGATTCTCTGGAAGTGTTGCAATCGATTGCTGATCCGCTATCGTGACAACTAATTCCGCCTCATATTGGTTAGTTGCTTCATTTAATAAGTTATCTCCTAATTCTATCTCGAATGGTACATCTAATACTACAGTACCATCACCCCATGGTATTAGATCACCAGTTTGGCTTAATTCTTTTAGAACATCTTGATCAGTTGTTGTTGGATGGGTTTGTTCTACGCGTGCTGGAATTAATTCTTGTCCGTCACGTTGAAAATTACCGGCATCATACAATCTGAATTTATAATTACCTGGTGTTAACATCAATGGTTCAGTATTTGGTTCATTAGAACGATAACTATAAACGAGTGTCCCTTCACCTGTATCTGGATCAGTTTGAATTATGTCATAACTGATTTGAGTTTGTTCCGTCGGCTCACCGCCATACATTGCTAAGTACACTTGAGCATCTACAGTGACTGATGTGACCGCATTCTCCTGTGCATTGACGGGTTGTAAGCCTACGAACAGACCCACAAAAGAAGACATAATCATAAATAAAGCTGTTATATACTTCATCTTCTTCATCTTTCTTACCTCCTAAATAAATTTGTAATAACTATATATTAAGTTTACCATAAAGCACTTTTATATAGGTTAAAGTACAAAAAATATCATAATTTAAAGGCAATCTTTCTCAGTTAATTCATTAATTATTCATAAATAATCATGCCGGTTAAAAAAAGAACCGCATCTACTCAAAAAGTAAATGCGGTTCGACTATATTATACTTAACTTGTAATTGTTTGTGCGATATCAAACGCTTGTAACATGTCTGGCGAAGCATCATCAACACTAACGGTATCAACAAGCGCACCTTGAACTACAACACGGTCTATTAAGCCCGTATCACAAGTAATTAATGTTACACGGCCTTCTTCAGTAGGATAAGTAACTTCTACTGCAGTTGCTGGAACAGTATCTATATAATCTACTTGATAAACATAAATATTCTCTAAGTCAGTTAAGTAAATTGTTTGACCAATTTCAGCACGCATTAAAGGTTCAAATAACAATCCATCATTAATTGAGTGGTGACTTGCTAATGAATAGTTGGATACTCCCATCTCTTGATCAGGATAGAGCGTCCCTGCACCATAGAACATACCTTCATTTGATACACCTTTATAAATTGGTAAGTTCATTCCTAATTCAGGCATTGCGATTCCACCAATCGTAGGTAAATCACTTGGATTCACACCACTTGCTAAAACTTCTCGAGCATTTAAGGTATTAATATCTCCCCAATCATATGTTACGTCTACACTTTGGTTTGTCTCAATTTGTTCACGTGTTAAATTACCAACCGCGTTTTGAGTACTTCCTTGTTCAATTATGTAGTTTTTAATTGGATCTAAGGCTAGCAATCCAACTGCTACTAAAATTAAAAGGATACCAAAGAACATCCGTAACCCACCGCCACGCTTACGCTCTTTCTTTCTACTTCTTCTCGCTTCACGTCTTGTCTTGGGCTCTCTATTACTACTCATCTACTTACCTCCAAAAATTATATATTTTTTTAAAATCACATATCATATATCATATATCATATATCGAATTTATAATAGCACTTATTTGAATGATATTGTAGAAAAAAGCGCTAATTTAATAAAAAAGCAAACATTATTAGAAAAAAATTCATAACCATTGTTGTTTTAGTTTGATATTTTTTTGTAATCTTTTATAATAGTGATAATAATTGTTCATAAGGGAGTAACTAGGGGAATTGTCCTCGTCAGTATCAACATCGATAAGTAGTAATTAAGCTACTGGTACTGTACTTAAATAGTGAGACTTATGCCACCTGTATCGCATCCGCTTTATAGTTGGTATAAGTCTCTTTTTCAAGTAAACTAACTTATAACAAAAGAAATAGGAGGAATATTGTTAATGAAAGATTTTGTTGCCTATCGTGAATCGACAGATTCAATTGTCTCTAAACTTGACAGTAACGTTTCACAAGGTTTGAGCTCTTCTGAGGCACAAGCGCGTATTGAAAAATACGGTGCGAACGAAATTCAAGCAGAAGAAAATCGAACACTTCTACAAAAATTCTTAGATCAGTTTAAAGACTTTATGATCATAGTATTATTAGTAGCAGCTGTCGTTGCAGGTTTTGTTGGGATTGCTGAAGGTGAAGGTATTGCCGACTCAATCATTATTTTAATCGTTGTTATTTTAAATGCAATTATGGGAGTTTTCCAAGAACAGCAAGCAGAAAATGCTATTGAATCCCTAAGAAGCATGGCTTCTCCTGAAGCTCATGTACGCCGTGACGGTTCAATGAACTCAGTTAAAAGTACTGAATTAGTACCTGGGGACATTATTACATTAGAAGCTGGGGACGTTGTTCCTGCTGATGTACGTTTAATTGAAGCAAACTCATTACAAATTGAAGAAGCTTCATTAACTGGTGAGTCAGTTCCAGTTGTTAAAAGTACTGACACAATCGATGAAGAAAACGTCGGTATCGGTGACCGTGAAAACATGGCCTTCTCAAGTACAAACGTAACTTATGGTCGTGGTTTAGGTATCGTTACTGGTACTGGTATGGATACTGAGGTTGGTCATATTGCTAACATGTTAGCAAACACTGAAGGCCAATTAACACCATTACAACGTGACCAAGAGCAATTAGGTAAAAACTTAACAATCGCAATCATTGTTATTGCAGTATTAACATTCATCGTCGGAATTACATTCCAAGACTTTGAAATTACTCATATGTTATTAGTTTCTATCTCATTAGCAGTTGCTGCTATTCCAGAAGGTTTACCTGCGATTTCAACAATTATCCTTTCGCAAGGTACAAAATCAATGGCAAATCGTAATGCGTTAGTTCGTACATTACCTGCTGTTGAAACTTTAGGTAGTACAGAAGTTATTGCATCGGATAAAACTGGTACATTAACAGTTAATAAAATGACGATTGAAAAAGTATTCTATGATGGCGAGCTTCATAATGCATCAGAAGAGATTGCTCATACTAATCCTTTATTACGTTCAATTACATTCGCTAACGATACTGAAATCGATGGTAAAGGTGAACTAATTGGTGACCCTACTGAAACGGCTATGATCAAATATGCGATTGAGCAAGGCTTCGATGTTAAAAATGCAGTAAGCTCTGAACCTCGTGTAAACGAAGTACCGTTCGATTCAGACCGTAAATTAATGTCAACAATCCACAAAATGGAAGACGGTCGTTATTTTATAGCTGTTAAAGGTGCTCCAGATCAATTAATCCAACGTGCAACTAAAATTGATAACAATGGTCAAGTTACAGATATTACTCAAGAAAATATTGATCATATACTTAAAGAGAACGAAAACATGGCTCGTGAAGCACTACGTGTATTAGCTGGTGCTTATAAGATTGTCGACACAGTTCCAGATACAATGAGTACTGAAACTGTTGAGCAAGATTTAATCTTTGCTGGACTTATTGGTATGATTGATCCTGAGCGTACTGAAGCTGGTGCAGCTATCCGCCGTGCTCGTGAAGCAGGAATCCGTACAGTTATGATTACTGGTGACCACGCCATTACAGCACAAGCAATCGCTGAACGTTTATCAATCTTAGATCCTAACGAGCCTAACAACGAAGAGCATGTTCGTACTGGTGCTGAATTAGATAATATGACTGATGACGAATTAGCGAAAGATGTAACTAACTTCTCTGTATATGCTCGTGTATCACCTGAACATAAAGTTCGTATTATTAAAGCATGGCAAGCAAATGAACGTACTATCTCAATGACAGGTGACGGGGTTAATGATGCACCATCTCTTAAACAAGCAAACATTGGTGTTGGTATGGGTATCACTGGTACTGAAGTTGCTAAAGGTGCTTCAGACATGGTTCTTGCTGATGATAACTTCGAAACAATCGTTGTGGCTGTTGAAGAAGGACGTAAAGTATTCTCTAACATCCAAAAAGCTGTTCAATTCTTACTTTCAGCTAACTTAGGTGAGGTTTTAACTTTATTCGTTGCAACTTTATTCGGATGGACAATCTTAGAACCAGTTCATATCTTATGGATTAACTTAGTAACTGACGTGTTCCCTGCTATTGCTTTAGGTATGGAGAAAGCTGAACCTCAAGCGATGAAACAAGCACCTCGTACTAAGAAAGATAGTTTCTTATCATTCGGTGTATTACCAAGTATTGCTTACCAAGGTGTACTTGAAGGCTTCCTTACTTTAGCTGTTTACTATATTGGT
Source organism: Ruoffia sp. FAM 26255 (assembly GCF_045528525.1). NCBI lineage: Bacteria > Bacillati > Bacillota > Bacilli > Lactobacillales > Aerococcaceae > Ruoffia > Ruoffia sp. FAM 26255. The sequence goes on from NZ_JBGQQX010000001.1 coordinate 76,695, forward strand.
GAATACGTTCTAAAAGTAGAACATCAAACTGCTGAAACAATGGCATTCATTACACTTGGATTTATCCAACTATTCCACTCATATAACGTTAAATCAATCTTTGGCTCATTATTCAGTGGAAATCCGTTTGATAACAAATACTTAAACGGTGCCTTCATTCTTTCTGGTGCTTTATTACTTGGAGTAATCTTAATTCCTGGAATTAACACATACTTCTCGGTAACTATCCCTGGGCCTACTGAATGGGCAATTTCTATTGCTTTTGCATTCAGTATTGTAATTATCGTCGAGATTGTAAAATGGATCTTCCGTTCTACAGGCTTAGCTGATAAATACCAAAAGAAAATTGCTGAATAATTAGTAAGCAAAAATTAAAAGGCCGTTGAGCGTTGCTCAACGGCCTTTTTTATATGTGTTATAAAGTCTAAAGGAGCCAACTTATAAGATGAATATCTTTAAAGTGGACTCCTTTTATGCTTAATTATAATGCACTTCAACACTTTCGTGTTTACATGTCGATACTTGTTGCAGTTCTTTTAATATTCCCTCAACTTTATCTTCTGGACAAAGTGTTAAAACGGTTGGCCCTGCGCCACTTATGACAGTAGCATAAGCCCCATTCTTCACCGCAATTTCTTTAATCTCAGGAAACTCTGCAATTAATGGTTGGCGATATGGTTCATGAAATTTATCTTGCATCATCAACTCACCCATTGTTTTGTAGTCTTTTTTAACCATTGAAAGTAACATGACATTATTTAGAGCGTTTTGTTCGATGGCTGCCCCTTTTTCGTACGAATCTGGAATCGCTTCGCGGGCCACTTTCGTTGAAATCTCATAAGGAGGTATTGAAAGGATCAAACTAATCTTATCTAAGTTTAATTGATGATAAGCTAAGTAACCGTCTTGATAATATCCTACGAAAGCTCCTCCAGTGATACATGGTCCAACATTATCTGGATGCCCTTCAATCTTAGAGGCGAGTAAAATCTTATCATACGTTGATAATCCTAGTTGACAATAATGATCTGCTAACTCGATTCCAGCCACAATAGCACTCGATGAACTTCCCAATCCATGTGTGAGTGGAATTTCACTCGACATTTCAATAAATAAATCAGGTATCACCTTATTGTATTTCTTAGCAATATCAATGGCTGTACTAGCGACGAAATTCGCTTCTCCATTAGGTAAATCACGTAATTCTTCATCAAGAAATTCAAATTCCCATTTGTCACTCTCAGTTGCTTTAATAGATAAATATTTATTCACTGCCACTCCCATTGTATCGAAGCCGAGCCCAAGATTGGCACTTGTTGCTGGTATCTTTAATGATACATTGTTCACACTATCCACTTCCAATTCTAATCTTTAATTACTACGTATACTGCCTCAACTTGATGACTATTTTCTAATTGTTCTAAAGCATTCGCACTCATATCTTCAGTAAGGATAACTAATTCCTCTTCTTCAGCTACAACTTTATAATTTGCGTCTAATTGAACTTCTGTTTGCCCTTTTGCAAAGCGAATAAAGTATGACGCTGCTTCTCCAGCTATGTCGATATTTGCATCTTCTTCAACAATTAAGTTTCCTACAAAGCCAAACTTAGCAATATTCATCACATCTGAAACTACGGCTGAAGCTGTCTCTAAACTTCCTGCACCTGGTCCGTAGAACATTGTTTCACCAAAAGCATTTCCGTTGACATAAACCGCGTTTGCTGCGTTATTTACTGTTGCAAGTTGATGATTATTTGGTAGTAATACAGGTTCAACACTGATTTGAACTTTGTCACCGTGATATTCACTCTTACCTAATAATTTCATAGTCAGCCCGGCAGCTTGGACGTATTCTAAATCTTGTACGCTCACTTGACTGATCCCTCTAACTGGAATATCTTCAACATTTAAGTTTAGTTTGTAAGCGATACGAGATAGTAAGGCAATCTTACGTCTTGCATCCAAACCTTCCACATCATTGGTTGGATCCTTTTCAGCATAGCCTTTTTCTTGGGCGTCTTTTAATGCTCTATCGTATGACCAAGCATCTTGTGTCATCTTTGTTAGAATATAATTTGTCGTTCCGTTTAAAATCCCCATCACGCGATTTATCTTATTCGCTTGTAAACCATACGTTAACGCATTAATAATTGGAATTCCACCGGCACAGCTGGCTTCATAACCTAATTGCGCTTTATTTTCATCGCCAATTTTAGCTAATTCTTTTATATGAACTGCCAACATATCTTTATTAGCACTGACAACATGTATCCCATGTGATAAGAATTTTTGGTGAAGACTGAAGGTAAAATCAATCCCACCCATCACTTCAACAACTAATTCTACATCACTATTCAATATATCATCGATATTCTCTGTAACTGTCACATTTTGAAAATCCGCATTATGCTGGTTATTAATCGCTTTAGCAAACACATGTGAAATTTCAATCGGTTCATTGGTGAACTGTTGGATTTCCATTTGATTCTCTTGAATTACCTTTATTACTCCACTTCCAACTGTCCCCATACCTAAGATTGCAATCTTCATATTTAAATTCTCCTTAATTTATATTAGAGATACATTAAAATTTCCCTCATGCATATTTTACAACAGGTGGTATGAATTTGCCAATAAATAATGTATTATTATAATCAGATTAAAAAAAGAGGAGTAATAATACATGAAAGTTGCAAAGTTCGGCGGAAGTTCTTTAAGTTCCGCAACTCAAATTAAAAAAGTAGCAAATATTATTAGAAATGATTCAAACATTCGCTTTGTCGTCGTCAGCGCCCCAGGTAAACGTAATGATTCGGATATTAAAATAACCGACTTACTCATTGCCCTTCATACGAATCATTCGATCGGCATATCGACGACAAGTATCGAAAATCAAATCATAGATAGATACCAACAAATCGCTGAAGATCTTGATATTGATGTAGCGATTGTTAAAGAATTCCAAGCACAATTACATGATTTACTTCAAACGATTACGAATTCAGAACGATTACTCGATGCCTTAAAATCATGTGGTGAAGACTTTAATGCCCAACTAATCAGCCAATACTTTAACAAAATCGGTTTAGAAGCAGAATATAAATCACCAGAAGCTATGGGAATCTTTGTAACCGATGAACCCGGTAATGCCCAACTTCTTAAAGAATCGTATGGCAAAATCGCTGCAAATAAAGACAGTGATAAAGTTCTTGTGATTCCTGGGTTCTTCGGAGTATCAAAAAAAGGTGATATCGTCACTTTCTCACGTGGAGGGTCAGATATTACAGGTGCGATTATTGCTCGTGGGGTCGAAGCAGAGATTTATGAGAACTATACGGATCAATCACATATTTACTCAGCTCATCCTGGTATCGTTGATAATCCACATGCGATTAATGAAATTACTTACCGAGAAATGCGAGAGCTTGCTTACTCTGGTTTTGGTATTTTCCATGATGAAGCTCTAACACCTTTATATGAAGTTCGCATCCCAATTCAAATTAAAAATACTAATGCCCCCGAAATTGTAGGGACTAAAATTGTTGTCGACCGCGGGGAGGTTAATAAATATCCAGTGATTGGAGTGAGTGGAGACGAAGGATTTATCTCTGTCACTATTAAACGCTACTTACTTAACCGAGAAGTTGGTTATACGCGTCGTCTATTACAAATTTTTGAAGACCATGATATAAACGTTGAACATATTCCAACGGGAATTGATGATATCTCAGTGGTTATGCGCGCAAATCAATTTGAACATAATAATAAACTTGAAGAACTGCTTGAAGATATTAAACAACAATTCGAACCAGAATGGATTCATGTTGAGAGAGACTTAGCCGTTATTGCGATTGTTGGTGAAGGAATGCGTGATACGATTGGTATTGCGAACAAAGCAACAGCTGCCTTTACAGATAGTAATATTAGTTTACGTATGATTAACCAAGGTGCTTCTGAGATTAGTATGTTCTTCGCTATTCCAAGTAAAGACCTTAAAAAAGCTCTAAATAATCTATACTTAAACTACTTTGAAAAATAATTAATACAAAAAATGAACCTGAATGATGGCTAGGCTTGCCCAGTCAAAATCAGGTTCATTTTTTACTTACTATTTAAAATATTATATGGATCATAAACAATTTCGATATTTGAATGGGCGATGTCACTCTCTGACAGAATATGACGCACTTCATTTTTAATTTGTTCATGCGTTGGGACTGAATCAGATGTTGTACTAATTGTCATAGACATCATATGCGCTTCCCCGTCTAAAGACCGTAGATGGAAGTGCGATAAGCCATTGATATTATCGATGTTTTGAATTTCTTCCCGTAGTTTTTTACTATCAATATTATCTGGCACAGCTTGTAGGAACAGTCTCACCACTTTCATAAATTCTGGAATGGTCTTATAGAGTATAAAGAGCGCAATTCCAATTGATAGTAGCGGGTCTAAAAAGTACCAGTCGGTAAAATGTAACACCACACTCACGATTAATACTCCAACCCATCCTAAGACATCTTCAAGTAAATGAAGCGACAAGATTGATTCATTGTGCGATGAACCTTTACTAATAATCCAAGCAGAAACCCCGTTCGCAGCAATTGCAAAAATCGCCAATATGAGCATCCCTTGATAATTTACTGGTTCAGGATTCATCAGTTTTTCACCTGAGTGAATAATCATCACGGCCGACCCTACCAAGAGCACAACACTTGTAATTAAAGCACCTAAAAGCGAATATCGTTTATAACCGTATGAAAACGTCGAGTCTGAGCCTTTTAAAGAAATCTTTTGGAAAAACCACGCAAGTCCAATGGACAAAGCATCCCCAAAGTCATGTACGGCATCGGCTAATATTGATGCACTATTAAATAACAAGCCAAAAATGGCTTCTAGAACACTAAAGACAATATTAATACCAAAGACAAGCATCATATTGCGTACCGCTTGACTGCCACTAGTAAAGTCTACATCATGACTATGGTCATGGCTATGATTATGTTCTTGTGAATGATGATGTTCAAGCTCATGATAATCAAGTGACTTTAAGCCTACTTTTTCATAGCTGAGTAATCTTTGTAAGTTCTCATAGCAAGTAATATCTTCAACTTCAATTTCTAGTTCTTCTTCATTCAGATGTATTTGTTCTTTATTTGGTAATTGCTTAATTTGATTAAATAATTTATTAGCGTGATCTTGATTACGAATGCCAACGAGTTGATATTTCATAATAAAAGCCACCTTTCATATGAATTTACTTTCATATGTATAGTATAATGCGTAGACAACAATTATTCAAGTAATATCAGTGTTGTGGATATAAAAATGGGATAATGATCGCGTCATTATCCCATCTTACATCTGTTTCAATTTTTATGCTCTAACTTGCCCATTTCCTTCGACTGTGTATTTATAGCTTGTTAATGCTTCAAGGCCCATTGGTCCTCTCGCGTGTAGTTTTTGGGTACTAATCCCCATCTCGCCACCAAAACCAAAGACTTCGCCGTCTGTAAATCGAGTTGATGCATTGACATAGACAACAGCGGAATCAATATCCTTTAAGAAAGCTTGAGCTGTTGAGTAATCTTCAGTAATCACAGCGTCTGAATGCCCTGTAGAGTATGTTTCAATATGTTGGATGGCTTCATCATAATCCGTTGCAACTTTGACTGCGATAATGCTATCAAGGAACTCTGTAGCATAATCTTCTTCCGTTGCTGCTCCAATTGTTGAAACAATCGCTCTCGCTTTCTCATCTCCACGAACTTCAACTTGATATTCTTTTAAAGCTTCAACAAATTCCGGTAAAGCTGTCTTAGCTATTGCTTCGTCAATCACTAATGATTCCAAGGCATTACATACAGAATTTCTTTGCGTCTTACCATTAATTAAAATGTTGCGTGCTTTTTCAATATCAGCTGCTTCATGAATATATAAGTGGCAGTTCCCTACACCCGTTTCAATCACTGGTACAGTCGCTTGTCGCATGACAGCATTGATTAAGCCTGCGCCACCACGAGGTATTAAACAATTTACATAGTCGTTTAATCGCATGAATTGACTCGCTAATTCACGTGAAGGGTTCGTAATAAGTTGAACAGACTCTGTTGAAAGTTTAGTTTCTTCTAAAGCTTCTTGAAGAACGTTGACAATTGCTTGATTACTCTCTAAGGCTTCTTTCCCACCTCTTAAGATAACCGCGTTACCAGCTTTAATACATAAACCAGTCGCATCCACCGTAACGTTTGGACGAGATTCGTAAATGATACCAATAACACCTAATGGAACACGTTTTTGAGAAATTTTTAAACCATCTCGGTTTATCCATTGTTTCTCAGTCACTAAGGTTGGATCGGGTAACGCTGCCATTTGACGAAGGCCATTCGCCATTGCTTCCACTCGTTTTTCTGTCAGTGTCAATCTTTCTAGCAAAGCATCTGTAAGTCCTTTTTCTTTTCCGAGTTCAAGGTCTTTTTGATTTGCAGTAATAATTGCTTCTTGATTCGCAACTACTGCGTCTGCCATTTTTAAAAGAGCTTCATTCTTTTCTGCTTCTGTAACATGGCGCAAGGTTTTTGCTGCTGCTTTTGCATTTTTACCTAATTCAATTAATTTAGCATCCCATTGTTCAGTCATTATTAATTCTCCTTATTCTATGTATTACTTAAATAAAGTACCAATAACATCTCCTTCCAGTATTCTAAAGATAGATACCGGATCTTCACCACTTGTTATAATCATGGCTTGGTTTTGATTGAGTATTTTTTTGGCTGCTTTAAGTTTCGTAGCCATACCACCTGTCGCAAAGGCTGAACCTTTACCACTTGCCATTAACTCAATTTCATCAGTAATTTCCGCAACGTGTTCGATTAATGTAGCATCTGGATTCTCTTTTGGATTTGAATCGTATAAACCATTCACGTCACTCATTATAATGAGTAAATCCGCTTCACTGACACCTGCAACGATCGCAGAAAGTGTGTCGTTATCACCAAATTTTGTTTGATGATTTAACTCATCATCAGCAATCGCATCATTCTCGTTAATGATTGGAACAATTTTCTGCTTCAACAATGTATTCATTGTTCGCTTAACGTTGTAGTATGAGGTTTCAAACGTCACAACATCACGAGTCAGTAGAATTTGAGCTGTGTCTCGGTTGTAATATTGGAAAAAACGACTATAGTGCCCCATTAGAATACTTTGTCCAATGGCAGCCAAAGCTTGTTGTTCCTCAATCGTTTGGGGATATTCAGTTAAATTCAAATGACTTGCCCCTACTCCGACAGCTCCCGAAGTCACAATAATAACTTCTTTTCCTTCTTGGATTAATGTTGAACATACAAATGCCAATCGATCCAACTTCTTATAATCAATTTGGTTTCCCTCAAGCATAATTGAATTTGTTCCTATCTTAATCACAATTCGCTTGTAATTTTTCATAAAATCTCGACTCATACGTTACCTCTATTCTAATCATTCTCATCTAATTATAACTAATATCATGGTGAATTAATACCATTCTATTGAATTCATTTAAGTTCTTGTTTGATTTACTCTAATAAGGCCTGACATCCTGCATAAACCTGAGTATAGGTTGTCTCAAAATCCCATGTATAGTAAGGGTCTGCAATATCTTCATCACTGCCAATAAAAGAAAGTAACTTCTTCGTTTGCCCTTTTGCTTGGCCATTTGTAAATTTTTGGATGTTCTGCATATTACTTTCGTCCATACCGATAATGTAAGTCGCTTGTTTTATATCATCTTTGTTTAGTGGTCGTGAGTACATACCACCAACTGAAATACCTTCTTGAGCTAATCGTCTTCGAGTACCCGAGTGTGTGGCATTCCCTTCTTCCCACGAACTCGTTCCGGCAGAGTCTACTGTAACTTTGTCAGTCAGTCCTTCTTCTTGAATCATCTTTCTAAAGACCGCTTCTGCCATCGGTGAACGGCAAATATTTCCTAAACATACAAATAATACGTGAATCATGCATATCCCTCCTTAAAGTTATGTCTAAACTCACTAAACTGGGGCAATTGCCCAATAATTTAGCGCATCATCTATCATTGTCTGTGCTTCAATCCCTTGAATACTAAACATTTTGTCTGGTGCATCATTCGGATCATTCAGATAGACTAATCCATCTTGATAACCTCGCATTAACATCACATGGCCACCTTGAGTAAATGTGCCTGGTCCAACTGATACGACAACTAAGTAACCATTGTCTAATAGATTCACCGCTGAGTAGAAATCATTACCTACATCCACAACTTCATAACCAAAATCTTGTCCAAAAGTTGAATAAATAGACCAAGACGTTCCTTGATTTGTCATATAGTATTCGTCTCCAGCCCAACGTGTAATTTCTTCAGGTCTGACTTTTGTGTTAGTAAAGTAACTATCTATCATTGCTAAGACAACCACAGCACAGCCATTTTCCCAAATTGTTTGTGAACCATCCGTACCATAATGTTTGTCCGCCCATCTTGGATCATTTTGGTTTAAATATGGTACATTATGCTGTCCAACATGTTGAATATCAATATAATTCGCAGGCTCTTCAGGGATAAAGACGTGCCCTAATTGTTGTAGGTCAACATCCGTTGCTTCTATATCCTCTACAATCTGGGATTGATTTTCAATTAAATAGTTTTCATTAACTTGAGCCATTGTATAGTATGGTTGGTAATTAGTTTTGGCATCTTCGGTAATAAAAATAAAAGCTAACATACTTATTCCAATGATAATTATAAGTGCAAATAACGTTAAGACTAATTTTCCCGTACCAAAAGATTTCGCCTGTCTGTTCGTTTTCCTTGCCATTGTTACCTCCATCGGTTTATTTGTTTCTAATATATCAATGCTAATAATTGCGGGCATCAGCATATGGTCTGATATTTAGAAAAAGCTGTAGGAATTGCTTTGAACAATTCTTACAGCTTTAAACCTACTATCTATTGTTTAGCTAAATAAATAATTATATTGCATATCTTGACGTATCGCTTCACCGTCACCGCCAAGTAAATCAACTAAAGTATAACCAAATTCAAGGGCTACCCCCGCACCACGTGCCGTGACAATATTGCCATCTACAATTACGACAGCTTCTTTTTGATCAAAACCACTTGTCAGTTGATCTTCAAATCCTGGGAAGTGGGTAAATTTCTTACCGTCTAAGAGATTTGCCTTTTCTAATACAATGGGTGCCGCACAAATTGCTGCAATCTGTTGTTGGTCTTGATTGGCTTGTTGAAGAGACTTGATAACAAGTTCATTGTCACGTAGATTTTTCGCCCCTGGCATCCCACCTGGTAGCATAATTAAATTATAACCTTTTATAGGCTCTTCCAGAATGTGATCCGCTTTAATAATAATATTATGCGCTCCCGTTACTTCTTCTGTTAATCCATAAATATCAACTTCAAATTTCGCTCGGCGTAAAATATCTATCGGTGCAACTGCCTCAACTTCTTCGAAACCATTAGCTAAAATTACTGCAACTTTCTTCATTTATAACGCCTCCTATGTTAATTATTATAAAATAATTCAAAGACTTAATCTAATTATCTACTCAATTTAGTATTCTAATTCAGTTTGACCAAGAGCTAATGTCTTAGTATTCGGGATCAGACGAACTGCATTCTCATCTCGCCCTTGGACTACAAAATTCGCACCATCACTTTGATACTGCTTCTTTGCAATCTGTTTCAAGTCTTTAGTCTTATCTTGATTTAAACAATTAAAGATCACATTTAACGATACATCTTTTAATTCTGTCATCATATGATAATCCCCCATGCTGTCACCAAATAAAGCGATAGGTTGGCGGTTCTCATGCTTAGGAGCAATTAAATTCATTATCGCCTCTGTCTTACCGTTTTTTTTCGTAATCGGCGCCCCAGCAGTCATATAAGCTTTGATCTTACCTTCAGCGTCTAAATCATAATTCATTCCAATGACTTGCTCTTTTGGCACTTTGAATTGATATTCACTTGCTGCTGTTCTGACAACATCAACCGGACTCGCACTCACGACATAAGTCACAATACCATTCGCTTGAAAGGCTTCATATAAAGCAATTAATTCTTCTGGATAGATTAAACCACTTTGGAATTCACTACTGATTTGACCTGTTTTACCTAAAAACTCTTTAGGTGTTGAATAAATATGTTTCTCAGCTTTTTTATTCGTTGCTTCTTTTAGCATATCTTTTGTTAAGCTTGTTAACTCTTCAGGAGTGTAGCCTTTAAACCAATAAGTGAGCCAAGGTTTGCCTGCTTGACGAGTAAATTTACCATTCACATTGACATAATAAAAGCGAAGTTTTGCTTGGAAAGCTTTGTATTGTCCTGTTTCTTTGATAGCTTCTATGCTAGGTCGTTCACTTTTATCTTTTTTGATGTAGTGCTCCCACAGCCAAGTGTAGCATTGGATAATATCTATCGCTAACTTTCTTGGGGAAGTATGTTCAAGTTCCTCATCTAAGTTAGTATCCATATCAAATATGTCAGATATAATTATTTGTTCAAACTCTTCGGGAGTCATCTTATATAATAAGTGATCTAGCATGTAGATCATCAAATTATCTTCTACATCGCCAATAATACTTGTATTATCAAAGTCAAAAACAACATAGGGTTTTGCTTGAAAACTTGATGATTCGCTTGTTTTAAATTGGTCAATTAACTGGTTTAATCTGTTGTATACATATGGTTCCCATTGATGTTCTTGAAAGTAATATGTCATATTCTACTTTACCCCTTTTGATATTTTATTTACCTTTAAAGCTAGCCTCTTTGAAAAATAACGATACCGATAATCATTATTATCATACCAAAGACTTTGCCGGATGTTAATTCAATCATTTCTACGTTAAACCAACCATTCGTATTAATGATGAGCGCAATTAACAACTGTGCAACCATTAATATCATGAAGGAATAAACGGGTCCTAAACTCATCATTCCCTGTGCAGCAACGTATACAATTAATACACCAAAGAAACCACTTAAGTAATACATCTTGTTTACTGAAAGTAACTCTTCCACACTACCGTCTCGAACAAACATAACAATTAACAAACCTGCTAAAAATCCAACTCCGTGAACAACGGTTGTCATTGTCCAAGAACCCGTCTTAGCGCTAATATTCGTATTAAAGATACTTTGTAAAGCAATTAAGATTCCCGCAAATAATGAATAAAATATACCTTGAATCATTAGTCGACCTCCACATTGAATTTCTTACATCATAACCAATTTTCAAGCTAATTGATATAAAAACCAGTTTATTCACATTACTAGTGAATCGCTTCCAAGTATCATATAATAATAATTGAATACATACTTAACAATTCTATTAGGAGGTTAAACAAATGGTACAATTACAACATAAAAATACGCTACTGTTTATCGGTGATAGCATTACGGATGCTGGGCGTGGTGAATACTTCGGTGCGAATTTAGGGCAAGGTTATGTCAATATGATTGCCGGACAGTTATATCGTCAATATATTCCCCTTCAATTAAATATCTTAAATCAAGGGGTTGGTGGTGATAAATTGACCGATTTATTCACTCGTTGGCAAGTGGACTGCCTTGATTTAAATCCAGATATAGTAACGATTCAAATTGGAATTAATGATATATGGCACCGTTTGTCTGCTGGTATTCCCTATACAGAAACAATTCTCGAACAATATAAAGAGAATTATCGATATTTATTAAAGACATTGACTGAACGAGAGGTTCAAATTATTTTAGTCGAACCTTATGTATTACCATACCCTGAGGACCGCTTAGATTGGCGTCCCTATGTCGATATAATGAAAGAAGTAATTGCAGACTTAGCCGAAGAATACGGCGCAACGTTAGTGAAGTTAGACGACGCCTTAAATCAAGCTGGAGAAAACTTAGGTTATGAGACAATAACTGGTGCTGATGGGGTTCACCCGACAAGTCTAGGTCATGCCTTTATCGCAGATCAATGGTTAAGACATACTGGTTTATAAAATCCAAAAATACACCCGTAACTGAGGACGAATATCACTGCCTCTTTCACGGGTGTTTTTATTTGTTTGTGAGATTAACTTTCTGATGCTTCTGTTTGGGCGAGTGTCCATTCATTGACACGTAGATTTAATTCCGCAATGAACATATCTGCATATAAATCATCACTTACCATAACAACTAAAGAATAAATCGGTTCATCGTCTTGATAGAAAATACCACTATCATTTAACATGTTCTCATAACGACCATACTTTGTCGCCATGTCATTAACAAATAATGAAAATAATTGTTTTGGTGATGTCTGCATCATTAAATCACGAACATGAGCGTAAGTATCGTAAGTCGCAATCTTTTGTAGAGACAAGTTCATCATGTAAGCTGAACCGTAATTATCAGAGTAATAAACTTCTGGTACTTCATAAAAATCAACAAAGTCTAAAAGTCCTGTTCGGAAACTTCCAAAGTTATTTACGTAATAATAATAAAGAATGAGCGAAGCTGTATTATCAGAGTAAACAATAGCTTGATATGCCAGATCATCTAAACGATAATAGGCTTGTTTAGGATTTGCGGTAATCTCGCCTGCCCCATCTTGGTAATATTCTTCACTATATGGTAATTCTGAATCCCAAGTTAAGTATCCTTGGTTAATCAAGTCAATAAACATCGCAACCATCGGTACTTTATACATACTTGCGACAATAAATTGCTCATCTTCATTTAAATAATACGCATCATCCGTTTGTAAATTTGTATAAGCTAAACCAATTTGTGAAACATCTAAACCATATTTGGCTAATAATTCATACACAATATCCTCTAAAGATTCATATTCAGAATACGCAAGCGGCTCCATATCTAAATTTTCCATCGCTTCATAATCATAAATGTTGCTCTCTTCAGATTCATCTTTTTCTTCGGTCGCTTCTGATTCAGATAAGTCTGAACTCGAAGCCTCTTCAGCTTGAATTACAGGTAAAGTGATTTGTGTCATTAATAATGCACACATCATCCACAAAATTATATTTAGTTTGTTTTTTATTTTCATCTGTTATTTCCTTTCTATAGACAACAAGATTATTATAGCAGTCTACTCAGAAAAAAACATTGAAAATTGCATGACTAATTCATTTATTTATTAAGTATATTTATTCAGAAATATTATGGATCAATCCTTCAAATAAAGGAATATCTTTATAGATGATCCCGTAAGCAAAGGGGCGGTCTACTTTTAATTCAATCGGTTCTTCTTCAACCGGCGCCATCGTTGTTTCAATATTTATCTCTGTGACTGCCGCTGCACTTGTTCCTTCTTCATCCAGAACAAGTTCAACGCGTTGAAGAATTTGACTCAAAGCAGTTTCTTCTTGAGTAGTGAAAAAGTCGGTCTCACCCAAGTCTTCTTTAAAATTACTTAAGTCGAAAGCATCTAACGAGTTCGTTAAATCAAAGGAACCACTACTTTCAAATTTCGGTAAAGTTAAAGCGATTGTCTTGTTATTAATTTCTTCCTCTTGTTCTAATACCCATTGATACGCTTCCCACATGCTTTCATCATCTGCCGATTCATCAGGAATGACGATTAATAAGTTAGCTTGGTTACGATACGGAAGTAAGATAGCTTGGAAGCCGTCTCCTTCTAAGTAAGGAATACTTTCTTCCAAATGCATCATTGGAACAACTGTTTCATCATCGCGACCGTAAAAAGTTTCGTCTGTATTTAATTCTTCGTTAAACACATTTAACCAATTGCTCTTGAAATACAGTAAATTCATCATGACTATTTGTAAATAATCATTGGATGTCATCTCAGCGATACGTGCTTCACTATAATACGGATCAATCAGACCTTCCGTTAATTCAGCAATATCTTCATTCAATGACTCGTAGGTTGATGAATCTTGAAAATCAACTCGACTCGCTTCAGTCGCTAAATCTTTTGTATCTTCCAAATAAGTCGAATTCCATTTTAAATCTTCCCGACCTAAAAGATACGTTTTCGTATCAAAGATTGGTTCATCACCTTCGGTCGCTTCCTTTATAAAACTTGCCATCGAGGCAACATACTCATCTCGGTCCATCCCCTCTGGAATTAGAACTTCACTGAGTCGTTCTTTTTCTGATCCGGTTAAACCTGGTTCTAAGGTGAGTAAGGCTAAGTAATACGATAAGGGTGAGTAAAGCGCATTCTCTTCCACTTCCTCTGATACTAAGGGTCTAAGTTCCTGGGAAAAGTCTTGAATTTGTTGGGCTAAGTTTCCTTCAAAATCTCCTTCCACTTGTTCAGATGCCGAGACTAATCCCGGTGTCATCGTTGATACAGCGAGGATTACAACTAATAAATATTTACATAATTGAGATACCCTCTTTAATAAATTAAACATATCAAACTCCTTTCATAATTTGTACAGTGTGACTTATTTCAGTATAAAGAAATTTGCATCACAGTCACTGAATATCACTCCTCAGTCATTGGAGTCAGTTCGCCGTCTTCTACTACTAACAACATTGTGCCGCCTTCTGAAATTGATGGAATCATCAATTCAATGCTTGCTTCTCCCGATTCAATTGCCTCCGCAGTATAGGTGAGGTCACTATAATAATCAGTTATTGCTGCATCTTCTGATGATACGGGTAAGTTTATTGTGTGTGAATCTTCAGATAAGTTAAAGATAATATAAACTTGTTCCCCTTCAAGCTCTCTAGTCACGATTGTCCATTGATCTTCTAATGACTGACCATAAACTTCTCTAGAACCACGAGCTAACAATTCAGAATTTGCACGACGGAATTGAAGTAATTTCTTATAGTGCGTTAAGATATCATTGTCTTCCGTTTGGTCCCATGCTAAATCATACCGATTGTCATACACCGGCCAATTATTGGCTCCCGTCTGACCTAATTCTTCCCCGTAGTAAATGACTGGTTGCCCTTTAGCAGTCATTTGTAATGTGACTGCCACTTTATATTTATCTTCATTGCCGTTTATCATATATAAAAAACCGGTCTCATCATGACTACTTAGAAATTGCCCAGTCGGACTCGCACTTGTCATTGCACCATTTCGGCGTTCTAGACGAGAGTTTACACCTCTAAAGTCACCATTAATGAAATCTCTAGCGTAGTTTTTAAATTCGAAATCTAAGACACTATCCATCATTCCGAAATTCAAATACCCTTTCGGACTTGTTGCACTTGCTCCCCATACTTCACCGATTAATTGGAAGTCTGGATCAATTGCTGTGAGTTCATTTCTAAAGTGTTGCCAAGCCTTATTATCAACATGAATCACTGTGTCCACTCTAAAGCTAGAAATCGAGTTACCAGCAGGTGTGGTTGATAAATCTAGCCAAGCTGTCTGCCAATCAACTAGTTGTTCATAGACGTCTTGTTCTTTTGTCGTAAAGTCAGGCAAACCAGATAATTCTTGAGTCAGTGAATCCATACCTGGGGAATCACGCAACATCCCCTCAAACACTTCTCGATCTTCCTCTGTTGGGTAGCCTTCGGGCGCATTATCGACATCACTATCTTTACTGTGCATGCCATAACCTGCATGATTTAAGACAACATCGACCATAATTTTTATATCTTTTTCAGCTGCTGTATCAATTAATTCATGAAACTCTTCCAACGTACCAAAATGCGGATTCAATTCTTCAAAGTTTTGTGCCCAATAACCATGGTAGCCATAAAATGCCCCATCATTCGTCCCTGAAGATACATCATAAGCGATATTCGATACAATCGGTGATATCCAAATCGTCGTAATACCTAACTCATCTAAATAATCAATCTGTTCAGTAATCCCTTTAAAATCCCCACCCTGATAAACACCTCGTTGATTATCTGCTTCTTCGTATGCTAAATTCCATGGATTATTATTGGACTCATCGCCATCTTTAAAGCGATCTGTCAGCATAAAGTAAATAATTTCTTCATCCCAATCCAGTTCTCCTTCTTCTTTCTCTCTCGGAAGAATCGTCACGGTTGTTTCAGTTTGATATTCTTGTTCTTCTGAATCCCACCAAGTAATCGGAATCGAATAGTCACCCGGTTCCACATCATGTGTGACTGATAAGGTCACTTTTAATAATTCAGGTGAGATGTTTAATTGGCTAGAGCCTCCTAATTGTGAGACATCCGCAACAATTTGTTCAATTTGTACTCCCTCTTCGACATCCAATTCGAGTATGGCATGTTGGTTATAATGAAAAGGCTGGCTCACATTGGCTGTGACGACATCCGATTCGACACTCGTTTCGACGGCCTCTGCCATGACATATTGAGTGTTACTAACTGTGACTGGTTGATACATTAAACTAAGTAAACTGAGTGCTAGAGCAGCTTTGAATTGTAATTTCATATGTGTCTCCTTTTTATTTAAGCGTTTACAAATAAGTATAGCAATACTTTCATCATTCGCCAATAATATCTATAAAAAAAGACTGAGTTTTTTCACTCAGTTTAAATACTTATACAATTGATTTTTCTCGAAAGTTATAAAGAAAAAACTGGTGAAAAAGAATGAGTACAAACCAACTGCCGGCATACACAGTATTCCCCTTTTGAAACCACATATAACTTGGCAGCATTAAGATAAGGAATTTACCGATGATCATCCAAGCAATTGGCAGTGGGTACGTTGCTTTCGGTGCGAAAAAGGCTCCCCAAATAATAATGATGACACCCACAGTTACGATAGCTCCAAATATTTGTAACCACCTTTGTGAGAAGAAGCTTGCGCCAAAATAGCCGAAACTAATTAAAGCAACAATTTCAATGATTAAAGCCAAAACTGCATGCAGACCTTGTAAAAGCTTCATCTTTTTCGCCTTCTTATTTTTTTATTTTTCTTAGTCAAACTCTTCGTATTCTCTAGGATCTTGCCCTTCAACTAAACCTTCTTTTCCTTTGTCTAATTGATTAATTAATTCCATCTCTTCTTGGGTTAATTCAAAGTCAAAAACATCAATATTCTCAATCTGATGTTCCAGTTGCCCTGATTTTACATTGACTAAGATACCTGTTTGAATATTCCAGCGAATAATTACTTGTGCGATTGATTTGTCGTGTTCTCTAGCAATCTCAGCTAATACTTTATTCTCTAATAAGTCATTTAACTCACGTCCAAGTGGACTCCATGCTTCCGTAAGTATCCCTCGATCTTTATTCGCTTGATGTAAATCTAAATTATTGAAATAGGGATGGCGTTCAATTTGGTTCGTTACTGATGTCACACCAGTGGCTTCAATAATACGGTCTAAGTGTTCTGGTAAGAAGTTAGACACACCTATGGTCTTAATTAAACCAAATTTCTGAGCATCAACTAATGCCTGCCAAGCTTCAACATAATTATCACGTTTTGGTAGTGGCCAATGTATTAAATATTTATCAAAATAATCAATGCCTATCCGATACAATGATTCTTGTATCGCATCAATCGCTTTATCATATTCATGATTAGCTCCTGGTAGTTTAGATGAGACTTGAATGTGCTCTCTAGGAATATTTAATTCACGAATGGCTTTCCCAACAGCCCCTTCATTATTGTAATTCGTCGATGTGTCGATTAACTCATAACCATTTCTGAGTGCTGTCTTAATCGACTGAACGCCTTTTGCTCCTTTGAGGCCAACTGTCCCTAAAGCAATCTTAGGAAAATTATTTCCGTCATTTACATTATAGAATTCCATTTAAACCTCTCCTTTTCTTATATCTATATTTTAATACCACACAATCTATCAACAAAATCATTCAACTTAGTTAAAGTTAATTTCGCAGTGTTTTTATAAATAATATGATATATTGATTAAGAAAAGGAAGTCTTATTATGGCGACAGTTAAAACAGACACAACGTTTGATGTATATTTAAATGAATTAGACGAAAAGGATCAAGATACTATCATTCGATTAGATCAAATGTTAACGAAACAATTTGGCAGAGATAGTCGCAATATTTGGGAAGGTAAATTTTTGGGCGGGCCCCAACAACAAATCATCGGTTACGGAGAAATCCCAATAAAAGGTAAGACCGATGAAACATGGTTTATGGTAGGTTTAGCCCGGCAAAAAGCTTACTTCAGTCTGTATGTGAATGCAGTTGAGGATAAGACATACTTGGCTAAGAAATATCAAGATCAACTGGGGAAAGTAAAGGTTGGTAGCAGTAGCATTAGTTTCAAACAATTTGATGATATTGATTTACCAACTTTAGAAAAAGTATTCAATATCGCCTATCAACAATGGCTAGAAATAAAACAATAGAAAGTGGTGCGTTATGGATCAAAAAATCCAAGACTTATTTGAACTATCTAAAAATGGAACCAAAGAAGAACGTTATAATGCTTTAATTGAACTAAATTCGACTTTAGAACAACCGGTGGATTGGGCGTATGACGTTTGGGATGATTTAATTGAATTATTATCAGATAAAGATGGTCATCAAAGATCACGAGCTGCCCAATATTTATCTCGCTTAGCTGCCTATAGCGACCCTGAAGACCGAATTTTAAAAGATTTTGATGCTTTATGGCAAGTCACTTTCGATGAAAAATTTGTCACTGCACGCCACACTATTCAAACTCTATGGCGAGTCGGGCTTGGAAGCGACGCGGCTAAGAATCTATTCTTAGCACACGTGATAGACCGTTTCAATGATGGCGACAAAGAAAAAAATTATACACTCATTCGTAATGACTTCTTACAAGGTATGCGCAATTTATATGACGAAACGCATGACGAAGTCATTAAAACTCAAGCACTTGAACTTATCACCTTTGTCGATGACTCCAAGTATCAAAAGAAATACGCACAAATTTGGAAATAAAAAAAGGAGGGTATGACTACTCTCCTTCTAATTCTTCAAAATAATTGATCCCTTTTAAGTTTTTGACACGCAATATAAAGTCTTGCTTCTGAATTCGGTTATATAAATCGATAGCTACAAAGTAAACAATTTCATTGGAGTCCGTTTCGTAGTCACTCTCAATGACATGCTCACTCTCAATCTGCATATCAATGATATTCACCCGTAAATCCGCACAAAATTCTAAAAAGTGATTAAAGCTATCTAAAGAATCTGCAATAATATAACAATCAATCTTACTCGACTTACCTTGGATGACTTTCTTTAAAGGTCTAAGTAAGGTCATAATCAGTAAAATGGCAATACCACCAGCAATCGCTCCTTCATAGAAGCCAATACCTATCGCAAGACCAATACAGGCAGCCGCCCATAAACCAGCAGCAGTTGTTAAGCCTTTCACTCGATTTCGATTGGTAACAAGAATGGTTCCAGCTCCTAAAAAGCCAATCCCACTTATTACTTGGGCACCTAAACGAGTTGGGTCTCCTCCCCCAATATTCTCAGTAGCGTATTGGTTTGTCATCATGACCATGGTAGAACCAAGACAGACGAGAATATAAGTTCGCAGCCCTGCCGTGTGATTCTTCATCCCACGTTCCATCCCAATTAATCCGCCAATGAGAACAGCCAGTAAAATTCGAACAAGAATCGTTATTGTATTTAATTCATATAAATCAAACGTTAGATTCATTACATTCCTCCTCTCAGTTTTTTCAAGTCACCTATTATACATCCTTTGAAAAATTATTCAATAATTTCTTTAACTCGACCTACAATGCCACTTTCTAACATCACTTTAATTCCGTGATGGTGATTAGGTGAATTAGTTAAGAGACGTTTGACAACTCCTTCAGTCAATTTTCCTGAACGTTGATCTTGTTTTTGAACAACCTTTACTTTTGTCCCGATTTGAATATCGGCACGTTTAGTTCCATCTTTCATTTGTATTCCTCCTTTAGATCTTTTATAACAACCTTCTATTATAACACAATCTCATCTTTAATTTGGTCCATGATTTGAGCTACATTCTCTGAATGCTTTAATGACATGATCGGACTTTCTGTTTTGTGTTCTTGAATGCATTCAACGACATGAACGATTTCACTATAGAAATCATCATGATCATATGGCACTTCATGTAATTGTGATTCATTGCTGTCAGCTAAAGTGAGTGTGTATGAAGCTGGTCGATGAAAGTTTGGAATACGTATTTCTCCAATCGTTCCCGTAATAATTGCGACTGTCTCCGTTTCACGGTCAAAAGCTGATTCCACTCGTCCAATCACACCATTCGATTCTAATTTCGCATCGACATAGACTTCAACCCCATTATCTGTCACTTCATAATCTACGGCTTTCACTTGAACCGGTGATGTCATGAAATCTTCAATCAATGAAATATTATACACTCCCATATCCAGTAAACAGCCCCCTTGAACAGGCTCAAAGTGATAACTTGCATCCGTTTCAGTAAATACACGGCACAGAGACGTTGAAACACTTAACACTTCACCAATACCTCCTTTTTCGATGCGCTCTTTAATCTCACGATAAGCCGGGACAAAGCGACTTTTCATTGCTTCCATGAAGAATACATTCGTTTCTTTCACCGTCTCAGTAATCTCTTCCATTTCTTGAAGTGACAGCGTCGCCGGCTTTTCACACAGAACAGCCTTTCCAGCTCGCAATGATTTCTTAACCCATTCTAGGTGAAATTGGTGTGGTAAAGCAATGTAGACCGCATCAATTTCTGAATCATCTAATAAAGTTTGATAATTATCATAACTGACATCACATGGATGTTCTGCTCTAAAAGCTTCTGCTTTCTCCATCGTCCGTCGTGCTACGGCATATAAACGTGCACCCTTCACTTGTTCTAAACTCGTCGCAAAGCGATGTGCAATATTTCCCGCGCCAATAATTCCCCATTTAATCATACGTTACCCCTTTTTTTTAAATGTATTTTTTATAAAAGAGTTTTCATTATGTAAATTGTACCTTATTTTTTTCTCGATTCATAATATCTTACGAATAGTTATCTCTATTAATTTTCTCATTTTTAGCATATAGTTAGTAATAACAATATAAAGGGAGGATTTTCATGCTTACAATTGCATACATTGGCAATGGTAAAAGTACTAATCGCTACCATTTGCCTTTTTCAACCCAATTATCTGACAAAATAAAAATCAAAACCATTTATTCTCGCAGTGGAAAAAGTGACTGGACTCCGATTGAAGGAGTGCAGTATACAACGAATATCGACGATATTTATAATGACCCAGAAATCCAACTTGTAGTAGTAACAACACCAAGTTCAAGTCATTATCCCTTAGCTAAAGAAGGTTTATTGCGTGGGAAAAATATGTTGGTCGAGAAACCTTTCACTGAAACAGTTGAACAAGCTCAAGAATTATTCACGCTCGCTAATGAAAAGAATTTATTTGTTCAAAGTTATCAAAATAGACGTTACGATTCAGATTTCTTAACGGTTCAAAAAGTGATTGAATCAAATAAGTTAGGCGATTTATTAGAACTTGAGATGCATTTTGATTACTTCCGACCCGAAGTACCAGAGAATAGTACGTATTCTCGAATTGACAGCTTTTTGTATGGACATGCTTGCCATACTTTAGATCAAGTTATCTCATACTTTGGAGAGCCTGACGAAGTTTATTCAGACGTGCGCCAGTTATTAGGTAAAGGTCGAATGAACGATTACTTTGATTTAGACCTTTACTACGGCAAATTAAAGGTATCCGTAAAATCTAGTTACTTCCGTTTGACACCGCGTCCTAGCTTTATTGTTTATGGTAAAAAAGGCTCATTTATTAAAGAGACTAAAGACCGTCAGGAAGAGCATTTGAAACAATTTTACATGCCAACTGAACCTGACTTTGGCGTTGACTTACCCCAACATTACGGCACATTAACATATATGGATGATGACAATCACTATCATCAAGAAAAAGTCATCTCTGAAGTGGGCGACTATAGTCGCTTCTATGAAGATGTCTATCAAACACTTATTAACAAGCAAGATAAAGTTGTTAAAGACGACCAAACTTTACTACAAATTAAATTACTTGAAGAAGGAACAAAACACTTAAGTTAAACCATTGAATGGAGGAAGTTTTATGAATTTAGCTATCTTTGGCGCTGGAAAAATCGTTCAAGAATTCTTAGAAATGGTAAAAGACATTCCAGAAATTAATCTAACTGCTCTATTATCTTCTGAGCGGAGCATAGAAAAAAACAAAGATTTAATCGTCACTTATGATATTGATGGGGTTTATACTAATGAAGATGAGATTCTTAAGCGCACTGATGTAGATACTGTCTACGTTGCCTTACCGAACCATCTGCACTATGAATTTAGTAAAAAAGCTCTTGAAGCAGGCAAACATGTGATTTGCGAGAAGCCTTTCACCTTAACGTTAAAAGAATTAGAAGAGTTAGAAGCCATCGCTTTAGAGAAAGATTTAGTTTTAATTGAAGCAATTACCAATCAATACTTTGCTAATTTTGCCCAACTTAAAGAGGATTTAAATGATGTTGGTGATTTAAAAATCATTGAATGTAATTATTCACAGTATTCTTCACGTTATGACGCTTTCAAAGAAGGAACTATTCTGCCGGCTTTTAACCCAAAAATGGGTGGCGGATCGCTAATGGATATTAATATTTATAACATCCACCTCGTTGTTGGCTTATTAGGTAAACCAAACCGGGTTGAATATTATGCCAATATCGAACGAGAAATTGATACATCCGGAATATTAGTCATGGAATATGATCAAACAAAAGTTGTCTGTATTGGATCTAAAGACACGAGCGCACCGATTAAAAGTACGATTCAAGGAACCGATGGCTCGCTCATTATTAATGGTCCAACAAACACGTTAGAAAGTTATACTAAAATTATTGGCAAACTCACGGAAGAAGTCATTGATTTAAAAGTACACCCGCATCGTATGTATGAGGAATTTATCGCCTTCAACCGCATCATTAATGAACATGATATGGATACTGTTCGTGAGAAACTCACACATAGTAAAATCGTCATGGAAGTGGCAGAGAAAGCACTTGAAGATGCTAGTATCAAATTAGGATAACAATAACCCCCGAAAGGAATGTCACCGCATTTCTTTCGGGGGTTTCTCATTATAATAATTCTTTTCGTAAATCTGCAGCACTCTTAGGTGATAAATATTTTGGTGCAATATCAAAAACTGTCTGAGCTCCAGAAAGCCCTTCTTGATGCAATTTATAAGCGGCACGTGCATATGCCACATTGACTGCAGCTGTAAACTCAGGGTTACTGCCTAAATTTAAACCAAATTCATAGACTTGCTGCATGTCAGGGGAGGTTTCTCCTGAGCGAATCACTCGTCCACCGTGTGGTAAACCAGCATGAATTGCATGTAATTCTTCCTCCGTAATGAAAGTGACTTCGGTTTGATACCCTTCAAAGTAATCTGGCATCGTTACAATGTCATTTTTTACTTTTTCTGCATCTGCACCCCCTTCCAACACCACATAAACATCACGATTATGAGCGGATTTAGATGTATATTCGACGGTTTCTCCTGCATGGATTTGATCAATTAATTCTGTATTTGGAATTGTATATTGAACGCCATCTTTAACCCCTTCAACACGTCTAACCGCATCTCCGTGCCCTTGGCTCAAGCCTTCACCCCAGAAAGTATATGTATCTCCTTTAGGTAAGATAGCCTCTCCAATTAAACGATTTAAAGAAAACAATCCTGGATCCCATCCCGTCGCAATAATTGACACATATTTATGTGCTTTTGCCACACTGTCCATACTTTCAAAATAGTTTGGAATCTGACTATGATTGTCATAGCTATCTACAGTGTTAAAATGTTCTGCCAAAGCGGGTCCTTGTTCTGGAATATCCGAACGTGACCCCCCGCATAAAATTAAAACATCAATCTTATCTTTGAAGTTTAAGATATCATCCATGTGATATGCTGTTGCTTCTGTATCTAAAGTATCTGGATTACGACGAGAGAAAATCCCCACTAAGTTCATGTCTGGTGCATTCTTTAAGTTAGCCTCTACACCGCGCCCTAAGTTACCGTAACCCACAATTCCAATATTTATCATAATTAAATCCTCCTTACAGGATAGTTAAAAACTAATTATATTTTGCTTCTTTTTTCTTCATATGTCAATTAATTTACTATAACATAATTCCCTTTTTTAATTCGATAAAACTTTTAATAAAATGTACGCAAGCATGAATACAGCCAATCTTAGACAACTATAGTATTCTATAATTATCAACTACAATTATCTGGAGGTAAATATGAAAAACTTAGAAGAACAATTAATCGGAACCACTTGGTCACTTAAATCATTCGAATCAGTCGATCAAAATGACCATATTTATTACCCTTTAGGTGAGGATGCTAAAGGTTTTATAGTCTTTGATCATACTGGCTTATTCTCTGTTCAATTAATGGCTAAAGAAGCTTTATCTAAAGATGCCGTCGCTCACTATAGAACGGATGTTGAGAAAGCAATGGGAATGCATGGGTATCATGCATATTCAGGGCATTTTAGTTTGGATGAAGAAAAAGCTGTGATGACTACTTCTGTATAATTAAGCCTTATCCCTGCATATCGAGGATCAAAACAAAAACGTTCAGTTAATATTGAAGGTGACCTCTTATACTTATCAAATATTGAACACCCTGAACGTAAATTAGTCTGGCAAAAAAAATATAATTTAGCTTAGCGCTTACACAATCAAATATCCATTGTAATGATAGGTGTGGATGCTATACTAACACTACGGAATAAAGGAGGCTATTATGCTAGAAATCGAATTTTTTCACGATGTTATCTGTTCTTTTTGCTTTCCGATGCAAATCGCATGCGAAAAGTCATGGATAAATATCAGAATTTAGATATACAACACCGTTCATTTGCCCTAGGTTGGGAAGTAGAACACTTTGAGCAAATGTTTGGCAGTCATGAAGCAGTTAAACCCGAAGTTTTAAATCACTGGGATGCCGCAAATCAAAACGATGATGAGCACCGCTTTAATATCGAAGGTATGAGACAGACTGACTTCAACTTCCCTCATTCGCAACCTGGTCTAATTGCAGCTAAAGCTGCAGGTTTAATTGGTGGCGATTCAATGTACTGGGAAGTCTTTGATAAACTTCAAGAAGGCTTGTTTGTACGCAATTTAAATATAGCAGATCAAAATGTCATTGATGACTTAGTAAAAGAAACGTCCATCGACTTTGATTCATGGAAAAAACAAGCAACTAATGATGAAACTAAACAAGCAGTCTTAAATGACTTAGCGCTTGTTAATGCTTACGGTATTCAAGGAGCCCCTGCTTTAGTGATTGATAAAAAATACCTCATTAGTGGTGCCCAACCTCAAGAGCTGATTGAACAAGCTTTAGAGCAAGCAGCACAAGAAGCAAATATTAATATCACTAAACCTACGACACCTCAGTTTCAAGTATTAGGTGATAATACTGGCGCATCGTGTCGCGTTGAAAATGGAACTTGGATCTGCGACTAGCTTCAAAAGATAAACAAATAAAAACGTAGTGAAGAGGGGAAGCAAATCCACTTTCATTACGTTTTTTTCTTGTTAAAAATAATTATTCAACTTAGTTTGAATCGTCTTAATTTAAACGATGCGTCTCGTTAGTCGTCTCAATCGTCGTCATCCCAGTCGTCATCATCCCAGTCATCGTCGTCCCAGTCATCGTCATCCCAGTCATCGTCGTCCCAGTCATCGTCATCCCAGTCATCATCGTCCCAGTCATCGTCATCCCAGTCGTCATCGTCCCAGTCATCATCGTCCCAGTCATCGTCGTCCCAGTCATCGTCGTCCCAGTCATCGTCGTCCCAGTCATCATCATAACGGTCGTCGTCATCCCAATCATCGTCGTCCCAGTCATCGTCATAACGGTCGTCGTCATCCCTATCATCGTCATCGTAGCGATCATCATCACGTCCATAGTAATAATTATTATCATAAACTGTTGGGCGGCTTCCACTATAATCATTATAGAATTGACGGTAGTAATGGCGATCATCATCATCGTCGTTATCGTCATCATTTACATCGTCATTAATGTCATTTCTATCATCATCATCTTGGTCAAGAATATCCCCTGTTAAGGCATCAATCTCGACTTCGATTTCCCGATTACCATCAATGAGTGTAATCTCCCACTCTAGTTTATCGTCATCACTGATATCATCATCATCATCACTATCTAAACTCCAATTAACGATATTATTATTTTGAGTGTGATCCATGACTGATTGAGTGATTTCTTCGATGGAAGCCAGCTCATCAACATTTATAGCTAAATTATCATCGTCATCATCTCTAGATTTACTTGCAAAAAAGTTTTCCCCGTTATATCTAATTAATTGATATGCTTCTGTCTCACCACGACCAAGAACTCTTGTAATAAACTGCCCTGTTTCTTGATGCATGTGAATATCAATATCTGTTAATTCGGCATTTGGATAGTATGATTGATAAAGTGAAACTGCCTCATCAAAAGCATTTTGTAACTCACTTGTTTGTTCTTGAGAAATCGCAACAGTACCAACATCATTATTTTGCGCATTAATACTTACTACAGGCGTAATGCCACTTAGAGCAAGCATTGATGCACTGAGTAGAAGGAATTTTTTCATCTTCATTTTCTATCTCTCCCTTATTTTTTTACCGTTTGCTCGGCTTATTAAATAATACGAATGTCGATTTGTTTTTAGGTACCTTTTTTAAAAATTAATCATCATCATCGTCAAAATCATCATCCCAATCGTCATCATCCCAATCATCGTCGTCCCAATCGTCATCATCCCAGTCATCGTCATCCCAGTCATCATCACCTTCTATATAAGAATTCACTGAACTATTGACATTGTCATCAGTACTATACGAATCTTCATCATAAAACGATTCGAACCAATCATCATCTGAATTAAATTCACTATTATCTGTTGGTTTTGGTGTAACTAATCCTTTGAAGAAGCTTTGTAGTTCTTGAACTTCTGAGCGATTATAGATACTTTCTAATAATTCTCTAAAACGTTCACTACTTTGGTTAAAATTATAATACTCCGCGTTTCCTGATAAGCGGTCACGTTTTTCTTTAGCTGATAATACGCGACTCTCTTCATCTGTCCACAATGAAATATTTGCATTAGCCAATTGATAATCACCCAATAAGACTTCTTGTTGAGTTGCATTTTCGTAATCTTCCATTGACCCTTTAATGACGACAATATTATTATTCGCCATTGCATTCCTTAACTCATCTATTACTAGATCCTCAATCGCATTCGTATCATCCGCATTGGCGGCTGAGATAGCAATAAGTACATCTAAGGAATCTGATTCATCAATGAGACTTACCAGTGAAGGCGTAATTTCACTTAGTTTTTCTCCTTCAGTTATACTTTCATTCTCCATTTCACCCAGTCGATTGATGACTCTAACGACTTCATAATCATCATTCAGTTCAACTTGAACACCTTCTTGAGTTCCGATTGAAATGGCTGCATATGCAGGTTCTGATGGACCAAAAATATTTTGAGAAAGATTAAAGAATAAGAACAACACTGCTGCAACCGCTACGAGACTTATTAGTGGCCTAAAATTCACATGACGAACTTTTTCTTTCGCTTGATATCGATCAGAATCAAAGTAAAAAATTTGATCACCTACGGCTAAAGAATCTTTTCTTTTCAACCGATGAATTTCACCACTCGGGTCCATGACGATGACGTAATCTTCTTTGATTTCTATGACAATCGTTTCTTTTACATCATATTTACTCATCTTATCCCCTCTTTATCCAATCTATTAAGCTTGCTAACCCATTTTTAAATATAATAATAGTCGATGTGATAAACACTTTGTTTCCTTTTATAACCTTCACTGAGACATTATTATATGTTGCGGTTAGTTTTATAGGGAGACGCTTCTTTTCAAATAAGGGAATTGTTATCGGCTTATGTTTACTTGATTTCTCCGAGATATGAATAGCTCTTTCGCGACTATCTTTATGTTTTGGAGATTCTTCTATTAACTGCTCCAAACTAATATCAAAGTCTTCAATCGTACTTTTCCACTCTTCAATTTCAATCGCTAATACATTTTCACTTTGTCTCGATTCGTCTTGAAATTGTACGCCTGATTCTGCCATCGAATCTAAGGATGCCATCTCTTCATTCTTTTTTTCTTTCCTTAGATAATCAATCACGCGACTTCGAATAACCACTTTTACAAAATTCAATAAGGATCCTTTTGACTCGTCATATTTTTCAACGGCTTCCTTAAAAGCTAACAAAGCAATTGAAAAAGCATCATCATTTTGAACATTAACATATCTATTGGTAGTCTCACTAACTACTTTTATTATGAAGCCGTAATGTTCTTCAATTAGTTGCTCAATTTGTTTTTCGATTTGAAATGCCTCCTATCTGCTCAATATATAATACGTAACTTTTTAACAATTTAGGGACCTTTTTCTGTAGTTGGTTAAATCATAGCACAAATATTTATTGATTTAATCTAATTATCCTCCAAAAAGGTCCCTAAAATTGATATAGCTTTCGTATTATGTATCGACTGGCAAAGCAAAGTCAAAAATAAGAAAGAAGGTACGAAAATGCGAAACAAGAAATATCTATTAAGAAGAAAAGGTTTTAGTGTTAAAAAGGCTCTATTATCAATTGGTGTTGTTGCTTCCATTGGATTAGCTTTTAGTCATTCGACTGAGATCTTAGAAAGTGCTTTGGCTAATTCTGCAACTGAAAATGTAGAAAAAACTCAAACAAATAATGTATTAAGCCATCCGATAGTGCAAAAAGAACAAAATGCTGCTTTAAATGCATTGATTAATCGTTGGCAAGAAAAGTCTCCTGAAGAAATAAAAGAGGAGTTACTTCGTCAAGAAGAAGCAGGCTCAATTGCTTATGTCGTTCAATGGGGAGACACACTTCCTAATATTGCTTCCGCTGCAGGATTGACTGTTAATGAATTATTAGACTTAAATGGTCTAAGTTCGGATTATCATATCAATACTTCAGATGTCTTAATCGGTCTCATAGATAACCAAGGTATTCACGTCGCTGGTGCATATGACGATGACCGGGATGATGATGACTGGGATGATGACGACTGGGACGATGATGACAGGGATGACGATGATTGGGATGACGATGACTGGGTTGATGACTACTGGGACGACGATGATTGGGATGACGATGACTGGGACGACGATGATTGGGATGACGATGACTGGGACGACGATGATTGGGATGACGATGACTGGGACGACGATGATTGGGACGATGACGACAATTATTGGTTAGAAAGATTCTATAACGATCCAAATAACATTCCAGGACACACTCCGAAAACCGAAGGTGATATCCCTACAACGATAGCTCAGGAGAGAGAAGTAGAAACAACACAATCGCCAGATCAAACAGGAAATGATCAAGTAGCTGAAACTACATTAGATGAATTACCTCCCGTTGATACAACAGTAACTGATTCCAATAATGTCAATTTAGATGCAGTTACTCAAGAATTCCATAATTTAGTTAATCAAGAACGCTTAAATAATGGTCAGAGTCAATTGAATTATGGTGATCATTTACAAACTGCAGCCGTAAATAGAACAACAGAAATTACAGAGCATTTCTCACATACAAGACCGAATGGATTATCATTCTTCACCGCACCTGGCTTTGATCAAGGTGGAACGATTGTCGGAGAGAACCTACAACAAACATACATTTCACGCAATGCAACACCTGAAGAAATTGCTCAAAAATTATTTGATAATTGGAAGAAGAGTCCAGGACACTATGAAAACATGATGGATGGTTCGTATTTAGATCATGCAATTCAACTTGATACGTACGAAAATGGAGACAACATCATTATCTATTCAACACAAGTATTCAGTAACTAAAGTAAAATAAAAGATACCGAATTTACTGCCATAAATTCGATATCTGATAGGATTTCAATTCTAGTTCACAAAAATAGAAATATTAAGAAGCACGGATAATTTACGAATTATTCATGCTTCTTTTTTCTATAAAAAATAACAATTAATGGAGCGTAGTTTATATTTATTCTGAAATACACTACTTGACTATCTTTTTGGTAGAAATAAGTTTAGTTCATGAATAAATTGAGCGTGTCTCTGGTTGTCCACGTCCATAGGACCAGCATAAAATCTAAAACACGCATTGGTATTTTAAACGAATACTTGATTAACCAGAAACGCGCATTCCTATTTTAAACGAATACTAGTTTAGCTGGAAACGCGCATTCCTATTTTAAACGAGTTCTAGTTTAGCCAGAAACGCGCATTCGTATTTTAAGCGAATGCGCATTAACTGAGCTATTACAAAAATAACGAGTAAGCACAGTCAAATATGAACTGTACTTTCTCGTTTTTTTCTATTTATTCCACATTTACTTCTTGAGCATTGACAATTTCCCCGTTTTCTAGGGTAACCATCACGGCTGGTTTCACAGGGTTATGTTCCTCATTAATAGAGAATGTACCTGTCACTCCTTCGAAGTCGACAGTTTCAGCTAAAGCTTGGTTAACTGCGTCAGCCTCTGTTGATCCAGCTCTTTCGATACCGTCAACTAAGAAAGCAATCGCATCATAACCTAAAGCAGCGAATGTATCTGGGGCTTTACCAAATTTTTCTTCATAGTCTGCGACAAAGTTATTAGATTTTTCGTTTTCTAAAGATGTGTCATAGTGAGTTGTATAGTGAACGTCATTTGTGTTTTCAGGTCCAGCTAATTCTACGAATGTATCACTCGCAAATCCATCTGCTCCAACCACTGGTGCTGTTACGCCAACTTCACGGAGTGCTTTGACTAATAAGCCTGTTTCTGTATAGTAACCAGGTACATAAATGGCATCGAATTCATGTCCTAAAACTGCTGTAGACAGTGATGAAAAGTCTGTATCACCTGAAGTATAAGCTTCAGTTGCAACAACAGTTCCTCCTTTAGCTTCATAATCTTCAACGAAAGCGTCCGCTAGACCTAAAGAATAATCTAATGCGTTATCTACGATAAGAAGCGTGTTCTCAGCGCCAAGTGTATTATAAACATATTCAGCTCCGGCACGTCCTTGATATGAATCTTCATAGGCAACTCTAAATAAGTTCTCTACGGCTTCGCCGTTACTATCTAATGTCAGGCCATCTCCTGTCGTCGCTGGAAGGACATTTGGTTTATTATTTTCTTCGATTACAGGTTTTGCTGCATTAACAACTGCAGAAGCGTTTGGTCCAAAGACAGCAACAACGTCTTCATCATTCGCTAAACGTTTTTGTAAAGAAACTCCTTCGGTTGTATCTGTCTTATTATCTAAGACTACAAGTTCTAATGGGCGTCCATCTAATACTCCGCCTTCAGCATTCTTTTGTTCAACAAACAATTCAAAGGCTTCGACAGCGGGTACACTGTATGGCGCTGCGGGTCCTGTCAGTTCTAAGTTTACACCTAGAACAACTGGTTCACCTGTTGCTTCTTGAGCACTCACACTGTTAGAGAATGGCATCGCTAAGGCACCGACTAAAGTTAAACCTGATAATAATAACTTACTTAATTTATTTAATTTCATTTTATTTTCCTCCGATTTTTATGGTTTGACAGTTAATTGAACGTCACCGACATTTTCATATTCAACGCGATAATTTCCCGCTTCTAATCTCTCTGGGAGCATAAATGTTCCTGATGAGACAAATCGACCAGCAGTTAATTTTTCCCCACGCTCTTCTAAGGCTTTGGCTAGCCATTTCACGGAATTAACTGGATGTCCTAATACTTCTTCAGAATTTCCTCGTTTGACTTCTTGATCGTTTAAATACAGAGCTGCTTCGATATTTTTCACATCGTCATAACTGTATTGCTTGGCTTCTCCATATACGACTGCCCCATTCACTGCACCATCTGCGATAACTTCATAGAAAGTTGTCTTAGGGAACCAGTCATCATAACGGCCATCGGGTACTTCAATCCCTGGGGCAACCAAACATTTTCTCATTACTTCCTCGTCTGTATCGTCGCCGTTAACATCTTCTTGAACTAAGAAGACTAACTCAGTTTCTAGAAGAGGTTCATTGTAATCAGTTAATGAAAGTGAAGCATCTTTTTTCACAGTGACATCGGTCATTTGTCCGAATAAAGGTGAGTCACTATTGAATAAATCTTGCGTTTCTTTACTCGTTAAACTGATTTTGTAACCTTGATGTTTTTCACCATTCTCTTCTTTCAGAGCAAGTACATCATCTTGTACTTGATAGGCTTCTTGAGTCGATTCGAAATTAAACTTCCCTTTTTCCAAAGGTGCGTTAACTCGGTAAGCTTTAAATAGTAATTCTGCTTTGTTTGTCATTTTTTATAATTCCTTTCTTTTAATCCAAGTCATCAACAATTAAAATTCAACTTTTTGAATCCAACCTTCGGGTCCTTCTTTTTCACCAAATTGGATTCCAGTTAATTCATCATAAAGGGCTCTAGTTAGTGGTCCGACTTCAGTTTCTGAATAGAAGACATGTTTCTTGTCGCCTTGAGTAATACTTCCAATCGGTGTAATCACTGCGGCTGTCCCCATAGCCCCTGCTTCTTTGTAGTGATCCAGTTGGTCAATTAAGACGTCACCTTCAAAAGTTTCTAAACCAAGCACATGTTCTGCTAAATGCAATAAAGAGTATTTTGTAATACTTGGTAAAATAGACGGTGATTTAGGTGTGACAAAGACATCATCTTCAGTAATAGCGAAAAAGTTCGCTGCCCCGACCTCTTCAATTTTTGTATGTGTTGCTGGGTCTAAGAAGATTGAATCCGCAAAGTTATGCACTTGAGCTTCTTTTCCTGCTTTAAAACTTGAGGCATAATTTCCTCCCACTTTAGCTGATCCGGTTCCTCTTGGTGCAGCTCGGTCATATTCACTGACCATGAAAGGTGCGGGTTGTAAACCGCCTTTAAAGTATGCACCGACAGGTGTGACATATATTCCGAATAAGGCTTCTGATGCCGGAGATACGCCGACGATATCACCGACTCCGATTAAGAATGGTCGAATGTAAAGTGTTGCACCTGTTCCATAAGGAGGAATCCATTCTTCGTTTGCACGGACGATTTCTTTCACCGCTTCAACAAACGCTTCTTCTGGATACGGTGGCAACATCACTTGATCAGCTGAACGTGCCAGTCGTTTCGCATTTTCATCTACTCTGAACAAGTTAACTGAACCATCTTTAGTTCTGTAGGCTTTAAGTCCTTCAAAACATTGTTGACCTAGATGAACGGCTGGCGAAGCTTCACTAATTGTGATTGTATTGGCATCTACTACTTGGCCTTCGCCCCATTTTCCATCTTTGTAGTAAGCTCTAAAACTCTTACCAGTATTAATGTATCCAAAACCTAAGGTTTCCCAATTTAAATCTTGTGGTTTAACTGACATTTCCATTATTAATCTTCATTCCCTTTCCTAAACAAATTTTTATTACAAAAAAAGCCTATTTAGATTAACTAATAATCTAAACAGGCTTTGACTGCTGTATATTAAGAAGCGAGATTTGAATCTGCCACTCGTTTAGATTATTAGTCTATACGAGCAACAAAAATCTTTAGCACGCATAGATACAAACTTGAAAGTTTTTTCGTGTTTGTATCTATACTGCGGATACAAACACTATCTAATAATGCTAATAATTGTAGCTAATTTAAATGTGTGTGTGCTAAAAGTTTTCATGTTATCTCTCTCCAAATATCTTTAGTAAATACAATTTATCACCTTTAAATGAGATTGTCAACACTTTCTCTAATTTAAAACTAATAAAAAACACATCTTAGATTATAAAATCTAAGATGCGCCTCATTAATTAATTAGAATAATTCTTTGTCACTACCAAACGTTTCTCCTAAAGCTTGTTGTGCAAGCACATTTAAGAAGTTCCATGGTTTGTCATATTCTGGTTGGAAGAAGTAGTCAGCTAAAGCTAATTGTTCTAATGTCCAGCCAGCTGAAATTGCTGTTGAAACTGTATTTATCGCAAACATAACATCTTGTTTAGACATTAACTGCGCACCAACAATACGATTTGTTTCTTTTTCAAAGTGAATTTTCATCATAACAGTTGTATCATCACCAATAAATTTAGGACGAATAGTCTCTTCATAATATTTACTGTCGACTTTGCTTAAATCTGCGTCAGAGTCTTTAACACCTGTACAAGCAAAGTGGTAATCGAATAATGATAATGCAGATGTGCCCGAAACGGCTGACATTTCAAATTTGTTATCTGAAAGCATATTTTTAGCAGCGATTACACCTTGGCGACGTGCGTTAGAAGCTAAAGCAATGGCACGTTTTTCCCCCGTTGGAGCAAATGGAATTAATGTCGCATCTCCAGCTACATAAATATCTGGATTTGATGTTGATTGCATATGTTCATTCACTTCAACAAAACCACGTTCGTTTCGCGCTAAGATACCGTCTAACCATTTTGTATTTGGACGCACACCAACGGCCATAATAACAGTATCTGCTTCGTATTCACCTTTATCTGTCACGACTTTTGCAACAGATCCATTCTCACCGATGATTTCTTGAACTTTTTCCCCACCATGGAATTTCATTCCATGTTCAAGTGCGTTCTCTTGTAAGACTGAAGTAAATTCTTTATCTAGATACGTAGGTAAGATTGAATTTAATGAATCAATAACCGTTGTATCAATTCCTGCTTTCGCGTACGCTTCAGCAACTTCAATTCCAATATATCCACTACCTACAACAACTGCTTTTTTAGCAGATGACATACGTTCTTTTACTTTATCTGCCCAATTGCGGCCACGTAAGTAGTATAAATGATCTAAATCAGTTCCAGGAATTGGAATTTCAATCGGTACAGCCCCTGGGCTAAGGAATAATTTATCATATGATTCTTCAGATTCTCCGTCAGCTGTTTTAACTGTAATCGTTTTAGCTTCTGGATCTACAGATACAACATCACTATTCATATGAACATTTACGCCTTGCTCTTTATAACTTTCTTCATTTGCATAATGTAAGCTATCTAAAGAAGGTGAGATATCTTCTAAATAACTTTGAATCCCACAAGATAAGAATGATGCTGTTTCCCCGCGTTCATATAAATGAATCTCAGCATTTGAATCTTCTTTTAAGATAGTTTGCACTGCTTCATACCCAGCATGTGAAGTACCTACAACAATAATTTTCATAACAAAACCTCCAAGAATTTTTTAACAAATTAATTGTATCACATTCTAATCTGATTTCAAACATTCAGAACTCAATCTAACAAAACGCTTATTTAACACCATTTAGTTAGATGTTTCATGGGAACATCCATTTGAATAATAGTAATAAATTTTTTTCATTTGTTGAATTGCAATAATTATTGCGACAATTTTTTATTTACTCAATTAATAGGAAAAAACTCACGCAGTAAACCGTTAGAGTTCTCATTGGTTCCTCTTTGCCAGGCACTATAAGCATCGGCAAAATAAAAATCAATCCCTGCTGCTTCGACCTCAGGGTAACAAGCAAATTCTTTTCCTCAATCTGAGGTAAAGGACTTTAAAGCTTCCTTAGGTAAGTTTTCTCTCAAATCTTCAATCGCAGTTTGCATAGCAACTTTAGAGCGATTTGGCATGGGTAAAGCAATATATATACGGCTTTTTCGTTCT